>JBHLKB010000171.1:0-5766 GCA_048887205.1 Candidatus Hodarchaeota archaeon | reverse complement strand
ACTGAAATTATTATAGAAAGGATAGAAAAAATTAATCCAAAGATAAATGCATATTGTACTCCTACATTTGATATAGCGAGAGGCATGGCAAAAAAGGCTGATGAATCAATTAAGCAGGGCGAAAAGCTAGGTAAACTACACGGAATTCCAACATCAATTAAAGATTTAATGGAAACTGAAGGAGTAAGAACTACATTTGGCACTAAAATTCATGAAAATTATATTCCTAAAGAAGATGATTACATTGTTAAAATTCTGAAGAATGCTGGGAT
This sequence comes from Candidatus Hodarchaeota archaeon, assembly GCA_048887205.1. Classification (GTDB taxonomy): domain Archaea; phylum Asgardarchaeota; class Lokiarchaeia; order Sigyniarchaeales; family SOKP01; genus Loki-b32. Next base: position 5,494 of record JBHLKB010000171.1, on the reverse strand, counting down.
AGTTATGTTAGGAAAAACTAATACCCCGACTTATGGATACTGGCCATTAACTAAAAATAAAGTCTTTGGTGAAACATATAATCCATGGGATCAGAATAGAAATTCGGGAGGCTCTAGCGGAGGAGCAGCAGCAGCAGTTGCTTCTGGCTTAGGGCCTCTAGCATTAGGCTCCGACGGTGGTAGTTCAATAAGAATCCCTAGCAGTTTTTGCGGTGTTTATGGGATAAAACCTTCCTTTGGTTTAATTCCGAGATATCCTTGGAATTTGCATGGTATAGCTTTCTTCACATTAGATCATTATGGTCCTATTGTAAGATATGTTAACGATGCGGCTTTAATGTTGGATGTTATGGTCGACTATTATGAATCGGATAGGTTATCTGTCCCAAAACAAGATGTTCAGTATAGTAAAGCTATAAAAGAAAAACCTCGCAAATTAAGAATAGGATTTTCTTTAGATCTAGGTTTCATAAAAGCTATTGAACCTGAGATAGAGAAATCAATTATTGAATCAGTTCAAAAATTTGAAAAATTAGAGTGGTCAGTTGAAGAAGCAAAAATTGAAATCAAAAAAGCCTATAGGACTTTTGCTCTTATAGTTACCTCTGGGTATGCTCTTGATATAAATTTAAAAAAGCATAGAGATATTATAGAGGAAGATTTAGTTAAATTGATTGAAGCAGGACAAAGTTATACTGCAGTAGATTTAAAAAGAGCTGAACTTCAGCGAGAAAAAATCTATGAAGTATTTCAGCAATATTTTAAAAATTATGACATATTGATTACTCCAACAGCAGCCGTTCTTCCTCTTGAAGTAGGTAAATGGATATTTGATAAAATTAACGATATCCCAGTTTCACCGGAAGCTTGGTTTTCACATTGCTACTCTTTCAATTTAACTGGACACCCTGCTGCTTCAATACCGTGCGGATGGACAGAAGAAGGATTACCGATAGGAATGCAAATTATCGGAAGAAGGTTTGAAGATTCAACTGTACTTCAAGTATCAAAAGCTTTTGAAGAAATTAATCCTTGGCAAGATAAAAGACCAAAGTTTAGTTAATTGTATATGTTAATTTTCTTTTTTTTTAATCTAAAAAGATTTCATGTTAGAAGTAGTGATATAAGAGGAATCTCCTATTGTAATGCTTTTTTTAATTAAATCTTCTAAAATAGAATAATCCCCTATAATACTTTCTGAAGAAATTATCTTTTTTAGATTTGCTCCATCACCAATAACAGATTCAGATAAAATACATTTTTCCAAAACAACATTATCTCCAATGGATACATTTGGACCAATAACTGAATCAGTTATTTTAATATTTTCTCCAATAAATACAGGAGGAACGATTTTTGAATCGATTATATTACCAGATTGAAATAATTTCTCATATGTTGGATCTTGTATTTTTACTTCAGCTAATAATAGACGATTACCCGCTATTAAACTTTCAGGTCGGCCAAAATCTAATATATCTTTTTTCATTTCATTGATTTTTAATTTAAAACCTTCTTCAATTAAGCGTTGAATGACTGGTGTAATGGTATGTTCTTGCCCATTTTCTAATGGAATTTTATTTTGTTCTTCTAATAACTCAAATAATCTTGGTGAAATATTCATTCCGAATAAATAGGCTCCAGAAACGGCATAATTTGACTTTGGTTTTTCTGGCTTTTCAACAATACTTTTAATAATTCCATTTTCCTCTAATTCGATTACACCATAAAATTGAGGTTTATCCACTTGTTTAACATTTATTACACCATCGCAAATATCTTGATGGAAGTTCAATAGGAGTTGCGAATAATCCTCTAAAGGAAATCTATCACTTAAAAATATAAAACAATCATCATTCTCGGCAAATTTTTTTGCTAGTAAAATTGCATCTCCAAGACCACTAAAATATGGAGCATCTGCTTCATATCCTAATGGTTTTTGCACTTCAAAATGGAGATTAAAATAATCTGAATAATTTTTTTTAAGATATTCTGTTATCTGTCTTTTTTTATAGCCAACAATAAAACATACATTAGTTCCTTGTGGAAAAGAATTCTTTAATTTTTTTAAAATATGATCAATTAATCGTTTCCCTGCTATTTTCAAAAACGCTTTCGGTTTGGAATATGTGAAGGGCTGTAATCTTTTGCCAACACCAGCTATAGGGCAGATAAGCCACATTTGTAGACTTTAAGATATCTTATTATTAATATAAAAGATATAAAAATCAATAAAATAAAAAGTATTTTGAATTTTCCTTCTACTTTTAAGATATCTTTAATATTTTATCTAGAGTCTCGTAATATTTTGCTTCTTTTAGTTTTTCTTGAATTTCTTTTTTTAATTTTCTCAAATAATAATTATCTGAATTTGTTCTATTTGTACCACGAATCTTTTTATTTATAGCAACTCTTGTCTTTTCATCTAGAAAATTTATTGGTATCTCCTTATACTGTTCAATCATTTTCTTTTTTTCATTATAATGAGTAGATTCTGCCTTCTTCTCAGATTCATATCTAATTGTTAAATATAAATTACTTATCCATGTTTCTATTTTGTCTAAATCTCCTTTTAGATAAGCCCTCTGGTTTAACCAATCCTTAAATTCGATTATTTCCTGTAAAAATTTATCGCTTTCTGAAACTTCACTTGTCTTTTTTACCTCTTTTTTAACTACGTCTCTAATTTTCTTTTTTTTTAACTCTTGAACTTCATCCTTCGTAAGATGCTTAAAGGCTTTCTCTCTTCTAATTCTTTCTTCTTTCGAATCTTTATCAGAGAGCCATTTATCGATCGACATATAATTTCTCACTAATATAAAATCCCTATGTTAATAATTTGTTTTTTATTAAGTATTTAACAGAAACGAAATATCTCGTACTTAGATTTCATTTTAGATAAATTAAAATTGAGAATCGATTTTTATAAATATTAACAAGATGATGATTAAAGGAATAATATTTGATTTTGGCTTTACCTTATTTTATTTTAATAATCCTTCCGTTGAGAGATACCTAGAATGTTTTAAAAGAGGATTATTACAATCTATTGATATATTGAAAGAAGAAAAGGTTTGGAATGAAAATATAACAATTAACACCTTTCTTAAGAAGTTTGGTAAAATGAGAGAACATTTCTTTAGAAGAAGTATTAAAACAAAAACAGAGTTCCCAACGTCTATTGTGTTTCAAAACGTCTTGGAATCACTTAAGGAAGAAGAAATCATCAGTAACTTAGATAACATAACAGAAGATACATATAAAAAATTAGCTGAAATATATCATTGTGTTGAAGAAGATGAATGGCAACCTTTTGATGAAACCAGAGAAACATTAGAGAAATTAGCTATGAAAAGCCTAAAAATTGCTTTAATCTCTAATCATCCCAATCACAAAACTATAAAAAATATACTAAAAAAATTTGATTTAGTTAAATATTTTGATGTAATCATTACATCTGCTAAATTTGGGAAGAGAAAACCAGATCCTACTATTTTTAACTTTACTCTCGAAAAAATGGGTTTAAAAAATCAAGCTAGATCGGTAATTATGTGTGGAGACGAATATGCTGATATTATTGGTGCTCAAAGAGCTAACTTACAATCAGTCTTATTCGAAAGAAAGTATAAATTTCCCTTTGAAAGAGAACTTAATGTTTCAAATCTGAGAAAAATTAGTAATATTTCAGAAATCTTAAATTTTATTGAATGAATTTGGTTAAAAAGCGGATAAACAATTCAAAAAGTAGTGGCCCGGGGGGGATTTGAACCCTCGATCTCCATTAAGAAGCATAAATCGCTTCGTAAATCTGGCTCCGCAAGCCAGCGCCCTATCCATACTAGACTACCGGGCCATAATATTTTGTTTGTAATTCTTAAAAATTAATAATTCTCTATAATAATTATCAAATCGTTCTTTAAAGTTAAAACTATGTTTAATAATTATTGTATTATTTTCGATATGGATGGCGTTCTAGCAGATACTGGGCTATTCCATTTTGAAAGCTGGGTAAAAATGGCAGAAGAAATTGGTTTAGAGTTTACAAGAGATATGTTTAAACAAAGTTTTGGTCAACAATCACACACAATTACTCGTAAATTAGTAGGACCAGAAATAGATAATAGCCTTGTTGAAAAATGGGCTGATCTCAAAGAGTGTTATTATCGGGAAATGGTAAAGGATAAACTAACACCTTTACCTGGTGTAATAAGAATTATTAACGATTTAAAATCCAAAGGCTTTAAATTAGCTGTGGGTTCAAGTGGCCCTCCTGAAAATGTGGATTTATTATTAACTAAATTAAAAATTAAAGAATTTTTTAGTGTTGTTATTACTGCAGCGGAGGCTAAAAAGGGGAAACCTGAACCCGATGTTTTTTTAATGGCTGCCAATTATCTAAACATTAATCCTAAAAATTGTATAGTAATTGAAGATGCACCCGTTGGCATCGAAGCAGCAAAAAGAGCCGGGATGCGATCTGTTGCTCTGACGACAACCCATGATAAAGAAGAACTCCTTGATGCTAACTTGATAGTGAATGATTTATCCAAGATAAGTATCAATGATATAAAGAAATTGTTAGATATCGAAGGTAGGTAATAATTTAATATTCAACCCATATCGGACCTGCGTAAGAGATTCTTCCATTTTCTCCTATAACACGAATTAAGTAATAATCATAACCTTCAGTATTTAAATCGAGTGGATTAATTGGATTGTCACTGTATTGATTTATATAATAGTTAGTACCTCTTTTGATACAACTATTTTCATATGAAGTTCCAGTAATAGGTTCACTATCGATTATTGAGAGATTAACTATAGGTGAGGATATTTTTTCAGTATGCCATAATATTCCATTTTTAATAATTTCAATATCTGCATTCCAATTTGGAATCCAATTTGGTGTAACAGATGCTGCTTTAGATTTTTGAGCAACTGGTGCTCCGTCTTGAGCAACAAAGACATTAATTTCTCTAGGATCAGTTTGATTACTTGTTAAAAATGTTGAGCCGTCTCCAACATCTGTACCATTTATTTGGAATATAAGAATTGGGCGTCCATGGTCGGAATTAGCATAGATTCTTTGATTTTCTAATCCTGTGAATACTCCTTCTCTTGTAAGATTATTTACATAAACGGCAGTTAAACCTCCAGGATAAGGATGTTCGTTCCGCGTGTGCCATAAGCTATAAGGGCGTTGATGTCCTATATATGCCCTGGTATGGCTTACACTATGTCCAGGATGACCATCATGTTCGTCGCTGGCAATGTACATAGTCATCCTATAGCCCATGTTAAAAGCATCAATTATTGAAGATCCATTTGTATATACTGGAGGTTCATCAATAGCACCTACATAATTTAGAGGATGTCGTTGTTCAAATAAGAATTCTCCATGAACAGAAGATACTTCCGCTAGTTTAACATATTTAGGGTTATTATATGTCCAATCTTGAATATATGCTTTTTTTGTTGTATGATGCGGAAGTGC
>JBHLKB010000170.1:0-5829 GCA_048887205.1 Candidatus Hodarchaeota archaeon | reverse complement strand
CATTAGCAAAAAGTTCCATCGAATAAATATCATCAGGTCTATCTGACTTTCCAGCTCCTCTATTATCAAATCTTATAACTTGGAAATGTTCTGATAACTCTCCAAATTGAGCACGCCAATGTTCTTTTCTATCACCAAAACCGTGGACTAATAGAATAGGTTCTCCTTCGCCTCTAATTTCATAACATATTTTTATACTATTTACATCTGCAAATAAATCAGTCATAGATATTAAAAAATCGGAATAAAAATAAGTATTCTTATAAATTAATTTTAAGAATTATAATTTCTTTAATTAAATACTTCAAGTATATAGGATTCAAAGGAAATTTATGATAGAAAAAAGAGTTTTAATCCCAAGCAGTACTGGAAGTGAACTTCATGGTATCCATTATATGTCTAGTAAAGAAATAAAAAAAGCTTCATTTTTGATTATGTGTCATGGATTTACAGGTGATAAATACGAATGGGGGCGTTTTCCTGAATTAGCAAATAGATGTGCCCAAGAGAGAATCGATTCACTTATTTTTGATTTTACAGGTTCTGGAGAGAACGAGAGAGTGCCTAAAACCTTATTCAAACAATTTGCTGATCTAGAATCGGTATATCAATGGGTACAAAATAAAGGATATGATAAAATTGCTGTATTAGGATTATCATTTGGAGGTCTTACTGCACTAGGAGCTAAATTACGTGGAGTTAAGACATATATCTTTTGGGCACCTTATTTATTTCTTCATACTACTGATGATCAAAATGAATGGTTTAGGGATTTAAACAAAGGTCCTATAGAAATACCTTCAACTATAGAGGACCGACCTATAATTATCGATATAAGTTTCATGACAGATTTTGCGAAGTTTCGAATAAAAAATCATTTAAAGAAGTTAGATACACCCATATTGATTATACAAGGAACTTCTGACGATAATATACCTTATGAATTAACAAGAAAAGCATATAATCTTATACCAAATAATAAGAAAAAGCTTATAGAGATAGAAAATGCACCTCATGATTTCGAAGGAGATCATGCAAAAGAATTTATTAAACATACGATTGAATGGTTGAAGTTGTATTTATTAGAAATTGAATAATAATTATAAGTTTTAAAAATGTAAAACTAAAAAAGAATTTAAGAAACAAGTTTTATCTTAATTTTCTAAAAATTCTATAATAGTTTGGTTAACTTCAGGAGCATTTTCTAATGGAAACCAATGACTACCACTAACCATTTTTAAATCGGAGTTTGGAATTCGCTCATTGATTTTATCAGCTTCTAATTTTGGACCAAGTTTATCTTTTCTTCCACAGATTATTAAAGTTTCATTTTTAATTTCATGTAAACGATTTAAAGTATCGTGTCCACCAATTGCATCTGCATAATTTATAATATCTTGAGGTGTCATTGGATCAATATTTTCTATTTGCATAAGATCTTCAGCGGAAAAGATTCCATGGAATTTTTTCTTTGGATCCTCCTTCAATGATTTTAAAAAATCTCGGGTGAATCTTATTTTCATTTTATTGTAAAAAGCTATTTCTGGATCTTTCATTTTTGCCTCATATAAGGCAATCTGACTTTTTTTGTACATTTCCAAACCAGATTTATCTTGAGGCCAGGTAGCTAAAGCAGACATTAAAATTAGTTTATTTATACAATTAGGATATTTTAAACTGAAATTTAGAAGAATTTGACTGCCCATAGAATGACCCACAAAGTGAGCCTTTTTAATCTCTAAAGAATCCATTAAACCTTTAAGGTCATCGGCAAATATTTCCATAGTATATTCTTTATCTGAGCGATCACTTTTTCCCATACCACGATTATCAAACCAAATGACTTTAAACTCTTTTGATAATTCGTCAATCTGCCCTATCCAGAATTCTTTTTTAATAAATCCATGTACTAGGAATATTGGGTATCCTTCTCCTCTTATATTATAACAAATTTTTAATCCATTAATATCTTTATAAAGAATTTCGCTCATGTAGAAATATAATACTTAGAACGTTTTAATTTTAATGTTCCAAGAATAATTGTACTAGTTAGGCAGTTTTTTCAATAATTTTAGGAGGATTTAGTTTTAAAAACTTAAAATTCTCAAGAATTTTTGACAATTCACTAGAAGAGATTATTAGATTTGGTTTTGTATCAATCGAATTTGCATTCAAATCATTCCTTACAATAATATCTCCATAATAGTATTTAAGTAAACTCTGAAGGTTATATGATTTTTCACTAGTTTGATAAATTTTTGCAAAAAATGGAACTCTTAAAAAATTAAAAAATACAAATAGGAAATCCGCAAAAATTACAATTTCCATTAGAATCTAAGTTTATTTCTTTAATCCCTAGTATTTTTCTTTTTATTACTAATTTAGAGCATTTAGGACAATATGTATTATCATAATCGGTTGTAGGTAAATTCCCAAGGTAAATATTTTTCAATCCAATATTTTTTGCAATTTTATAGGTTTCATATAGAAGTTCTAAAGGTGTTGGCTCATAAAGTCCATAGTTTTTTGATTTATAATGAGGAAAGAACCGACTTATATGATATGGTGTTAGTTCACCCAATTCATTATAAATCCTTTCAGAAAGTTTCTTAACGATTTCTTCGCTTGAATTAAATCCTTGAATTAATAATGTTGTAATTTCTATATGAACACCTAAATCTTTTGCCAACTTAGCATTTCTCCATACTTTTTCTACCTCTGTACCGCAATATTTCTGAACCATATCTGAATCTCCTTTTATATCGATATTCATTGCATCTAGACCCGCATCCACTAAATCTTTTAAAACCTCCTCTGTCATATAACCATTTGTAACATAAGTATTGTACAAACCATTCTGTTTTGCTAGTTTAAAGACTTCCAATGAATACTCAAATAATAACGTAGGTTCATTAAAAGATATTGATGTTCCTTCACATTTTCTTTTTAAAGCAATCTCAATAAATTTCTTAGGAGAGAGAAATTCCTCAGATGCAGCGAATTGGATTGCCTTTAGCGGATTGGTTTTTGATAGATGATGATTTTGGCACCAAAAACAAGAGAAATTGCATCCATACGTGCCTATAGTCAATGCGATGCTACCAGGATGAAAATGGTATAAAGGTTTTTTTTCTATGGGATTAAAGGATATGCCCGGTATTAGTCCGTAAACTATGGAATAGATTTCACCATCTTCATTGATTCGAGTTTTACAAAATCCAGATTTTCCTTTAAGAATTTTACATTTTCTCTCACATGTTAAACACTGAGAGTAATCCTCATCTATCTTTCTCTGATATTTTGCTTTTTTTATAAATTCAGATTTCATACGAGATCAGTATTAAATTTTTACGATATCTTTAATAACTCTATTATTTTGAATTATTCAATAATCATAAAATGTATTTATTATTAATTGCTCTAAAAGTAAAGAAGTCAGTACTATCTAAAAAATTCACGTGCAATTATTTGACAAAATTTAATCATTTTTTGTCCTAATTCGATTTGATTACTTGAGCTCGTTAAAACCCAATCATTCCCATACATTTTATTTAGGTAATCTCCTTGAGAATCTATTGAGAAAGCAAATACTTTAAACTTTTTTCTGACTTGATGAATGTCGGGAATCGCATCCTCTAAATTGTAACCCCCTTGAGCTGCTGGTTGACCATCAGAAATTACAATTATTATATCATCTTTTTCTAATTTACTTGCTTCATGTTTTATCGAAACACCATCAATATTTTCTCCCTCTCTTGAATGGCATCCAAATTTATCAATTTTGTTAGGTTTAAGTATCTCATCGAAATCTTTTACTAAAATATTTAATGCATGAAATATTCCTGTAAACAATACAATTTTGATTTTAGCTAAACCTTCAAGAGCTTCACTTAATATTACTAGCGCTATCTTAGCGACTTGTATTTTAATACCCCTCATGCTACCGCTAATATCAACCATAACTAAAAGTTTTAACTCCTTATTTAGTAATTTTCTTGTAAAACATTTTTTGAATTTATAATCACTCGTAACAGCTTTTATAAATTTATTATTCAACCTGCCATTTTTTTGAAATGGATCAATCCCTGATTTATTCTTTAAATCCGAAAAAATTAATCTCATTCGCCCTATTATGTTCATATATTTTGTCTTAATTTGAGAGTACGACATCCCTTCAGGTTTCATAATCATATTTTCAATTTTAGTCTCTCTTACATTCCTTTTTCCCTTATCATTATGAGGAATTATCATATATTCAGCTTTTTCTAATATTATTAAACGTTCTTTCATAGCATTATCTGCCTCCTTAAACAATTGGATTATTTGCTTTAAAATAGTCTCTTTATGTTTTTGTTCTTTGCTGTCAAATTCCATCCTATTAGGCTTATCTTCATCTGTATTTGGTTTTAATTCTTCATTTTTCTCATTCTTTTGTGTTTTATTTTTTTGGTGTTTCGTCCCTTTTTTTTTTGATTTCTTTTTCTTTCCCTTATTCACATCATCTTGGTTGATGGATTCTGGATCTTTAATTATACTCTCTAAATCTTCTGGCTTCAAATTGATATCTTTGAGCTTATTTATAAGAGATTCACTAATTTTGTCTAATTTAGTTTTTTCACTCCGTTTGTTCTCCTTAGATAAAGCTTCGATATTACGTATAGTGTTATTATTTATACCCCGAAGACTATTAATTTCCTTAAATTTATTCATTTCCTCGAATGAAAAATAATTTTTGAGGATTTTGCACAAAATATCACAAACAATTATCGAAGCGCTAGGTGTTAAGGATTTAAATAAAAACTTCTTTACTTTTGAAATTCCCTCCCAATCATCATCACTTATAACAATATGTTTCAACTCAGGTTTCAACTGGAAACCATCATAATCTTCCAGATAAAGATTTATTAAAAGAAGTATATCACTAATGCTTTCAATTCTGGATATGAGGTTAGGTAACATTTTCTTTGTTAATATTCTTAGATTTCTGTAAAAACCTGGATATTTTTTGTTATTAATAGCGTTAATTCTTACATCTTCAACAACATTTAAAACATTTTTTACAAAAAAATGAGGCATCTTATACTTATTAGCGAGTGTATCTACTAATTTTATAAATCCTACCTCAAATGAACCATACCCAATATGGCCACTTTCATGTGCAACTAAACCTTGAGCACTTTTAATATCAGATTTATATTTGGAAGGTAAGTAGATAAATCTACAATCTGTGTATACTGCCTCGGTACTATTTATAAATTGAATCATAATCTCATTGTTTCCACTAATCCGTTTCCCAATATTGGTTAAAGCTTGAACATCAGTAAAAAAATCTCTTTCAAAAAGATCAAATAGTTCTGTCATTATTTCCAAAAAACTTGAATCGGTTGTTTTTGAATATAAAATTATAATACTGGAAAAATTTTCGTCATAAATTTTGTTAAATCTTCAATTTTTTGCTGATAGAGCCATCGAATATAATATAATGTTAATTCTTCATTATAGATATGGTCTTTTCCCGTTTCTTGTTTATATTTAACTGGTAAACTTAGAAATTCTGTTAGCTGAATATATTCTTGTAAGATTTTTCTATTTTTATTCCACATCCATTGCATAGGTTTCCACATTACGTTTCCATTTTTTTTTATCGTATTACCTTTACCCCATGTCTCAATATAATTATCAAAGCATAATTTTGTCTTAGAAATGATTTGTTCTATTGAAAAATCTTTAAGATTTCTCTCATATTCTGCTGTGCTGTATTTTCTTTTGATTAATTCTTCTTTTAATTTACTCTCAAACATTTTTCCATCAAGAATCATTGCGATAGAT
>JBHLKB010000169.1:0-5832 GCA_048887205.1 Candidatus Hodarchaeota archaeon | reverse complement strand
AATCAATGGATCCTAAAGACACTGAAAATGAAATTGAGAAACTATCACATATGCTTAGCAAGATTCAAAATATATACTATAAAAAAAAGGAACAACTTGAAGAACTACAATCAGAAATGAGTGAATTAAGAGAAGTGTTAAATTTCTTAAATTCTCTTATATCAGGTAAGTCCTTTCATAGCGCAGATGAGATTTATTCGAAAACATTGCTTAAAAAAACAACTCCCTCCCTAGAAGAAAAATATTTTGTAGAAGAAGTTCCTAAAGAGAGGGTTGAAGGAACAAATATTAAAAGAAAAATTTATTCTAAAAGTAAGGATAAAGATGAAGAATTATTATCTATCTTAAATTTTTTTGATATGAATAGAGTTGAGATTAAAATTATTAACCCAGAAAAGATATTATTAAAAGAAACATCTGAAGATTTCATACGCACTTTTATAAAGGGAGCCCTAATTAAAATTAAAGAAAATAATCCTAATATGAATTTAAAATATAGTTATTTTAAGGATTCAGAATATATAGAATATATCACTATAACTCAACTAACCTCAATAAAAGAATATGATATTATTACTTCAAAATTAAGAGAACTTTTAGCCAAAGAAATCAAATCCGATGGTTAAATTTTATATTGAATCTTAGAATTATGAGAAAGACTCATATAAACTGATTCTATTTAGAACCAAAATATTATATTGAGATAATATATTGTTTAATTAAAATAAGAAAAATTAATTATTCAAAAATTCTTATTTATTTTAACATATCTACCATAAGAAGTGTAATAATTTTGGCAAAGAAAAAATCTTGGCTCCAAATGCCAATTGTCCATTCGAAATTTCATGATGAAAAATTAGAGAGCGTTTTGATTAAGAAATCTATAGATTTTTTAACTGGTGAAAAAGGTGAAGCACCATCTTTTTTATTTCTTTCAGGAGCCTTTTTTGATGTAAAATCATTCGCTTACTCAGGATTAAGAGCTTGGAAAGGTGCTGTAAAACCATCTGAAGATAATGGTGGGAGAAGACCTGTCTTAGAAGCTACTTTTGCCTCTTTATCTGTTTATTTAAGCTCACTATTAGCGCTCCAAGCAGATTTTTATTTTGCATATGATGAAATTAAAGATATATTATTAGAAAAAAAAAGAGAAGATCTCTGGACTATTGTTTCAGAAAAATTGCCGTTCATTTCTATACCTCCAAAGGAAATGTATGGATCCCAAGTATCTCCAATTTCCCCTTATTTCGTAATTAAACAAGATGAAGATTTAACACTAGGAGAAATTTATCCATCAGCATATTTATCTCAAATTATAAAAAACATAAAAACAAGATTTTTCGTTTTTTTCCAGTTCCAAGGTTACTCTGCTTTTGGTTTTTTTAATGCATTACCAGAACTTTCAAAGTTTGGGTTTGAAGAGCACGCTAGAGACTTTAATGAAGATCCTACTGCAGAGAATTTAATAAAATATTCAAAAAATGCAAAGAATGTAAAAGAAATATTAATAGCACTTATACATGCTCATAATAATGCTTTACTCGAACAATTTCTAATACCTGATTATGAATTATTATTAAATAAATTATTAGAAGGTGAAGCATAGGAAATGGTAAATATTGGACTTCTGGGTGATGTAAGTGTTGGAAAAACCAGTATCCTTCGATTATTCGTCAGATATTTGAAAAAAGGTGACATTGAAAAGGTTAAAGGCGGAACAAAATGCTCAGTTGTTAAAGCTGATTTTTCTGGAGAAGCGACAGTTCCTGGAGGCGAAAAAGAAGATACACTCGATGAAAAAGAAACCAAAACAATTCATCCAAATAGAATTGTTTTTAGGGAAGATGCTACAAATAAAGCACATACTATTTTTGCACCAGGGGGTGATAGATCTAGGGCTGTAGTAAAAATGGGAATCATTACAATTTCCCGTATCGCAACACAAATAATAGCTGTTTTCTCATGTGATAGAGATTTAAAAAGACAATTTGAGTTCTTTAATGATGTACGATTTTTTCCTGACAAAATCTATGTATGTATCAATAAAGTTGATCTGGTTGAAGGGGATAGAGATAAAAGACTTGAAGAGTTAAAATCACAGATTAAAGATTTTTTTGGAGCTAGAAAAATCACTATTAATGAAACTTTTATTACTTGCGGTGAAACGGTGGAAGGATTTGAGGATGTTGAGACATTTAATAACCAAGTCGCAGAAATGATTTTAGATATTACTACAAAATTTTAAAATTTTTATGCCTCTGATTTTGAGAAATATATATTAACTTTTTTTTAAATTTTCAATTTTAAAGCAATCTTTAAAAATAGCTTTTCTAAATCTAATAAATATCCAATTAATGGTGTTAAACTGACTCTATTCAAAGTTTTTTCAAAAGTAACAAAACCCAAATTTTTTAAATCTTTGAGATCTTCAATCACTCCCTTTTTTTTCCTTATTTCTTTTATTTTTTGAATAGTGGTTTCACCAGAACTATTAAAACAACATATCAAGGTACAATATAGGGTTGCTGCTAATCTAGGGTTTCCCTCAAATGGATTTGCTGAAATAATTTCAGTAGTTTCAGGATCAAAAGAAATATACCAATAAGAATTTAGAGGATTAAAACTAATGTGAAGTCCTAAAGGCTCAAGATAATTAGATAAGTTATTAACTAAATGTTGAAAATAAATTGATTTATTCCTATTTTTAACATTTAAAGCATTGAGAATCTCTGCTTTAGTAGCCCCTATTTGAGATTGATTTGTTTTTTTACTTAGTAGATGCATCAAAACTGTCAGCTCATTCATCATTTTCTCATCTCTTTCATACATATAAAAAATTTGTTTCTTTTTGATATTTTATTTTACCTAACTGGAGGAGGTGCAAAAGATATACAAAATTTTCAAAAACTTTTATTTGATCATGTTCATCTTCAAAAATCTCGTCATATGAACACGGCAATTTATTTTTAATAATGTTGAAAAAATGCATCATTTTTTCAGTAAATTTTTTACTAGGTATTTCCAATAAAAACTTATCTTTCGTTTCTATTTTCTCGATAGATTTGAATATTAAGGATTCCTCTTTGGGAGTGATTAATCTATCTTTCGAATATTCAAGAAAATTCAAGGAAAGAACGTCAATGATAAAAGGATCTCTCCAACAATCATCAAATAATTGAAAAATTTCTATATCATTTGGATTTGTCTTTAAAAAATCATAAAACTTATCTTTATTATCTAAATAACTGAGGAATATTTTTAATTCTTCAAATTTTTGGCTAAGTAATTCAAAGGCGTTTTTGTATGTCATTGAATACTTATTAATGTTATAAATGGTAAGTGTATCTTTCAGATTCTCAAAAATTGGAACTAATTCGACATCTAAAAGCGAAATTTCTCCTGAAAGGACTCTATTTTTAATCCTTTCAATTCTTTTATTTATTTCTTCAGAGAAATCTTCATATTCCATAATTTATCGTAATTTATTCCTTTTTTACAATTTTTGGCTTAAAAACAGAAGAAATTTCATTCTTTCCTACTCTTGCTATTCCAATTAATTTTTCTGCAAGTAGGAATAATGAATTCGAAGATTTTGGTAAGAACATGAACATTTGTATAGGATTCTGCTCGAGAGTTGACTTAATTAATTGATATACAACTTCGGAATTTTTTTCATCTAAAAACATTCCTGGCTCATCGAGTAAACAAAGTGAAGATGGTTTTATCTCTTGAAGAGATAGAATTAAACAGATTGATATTAAAGAAACTTGACCACCACTCAGAGCAGTAAATGATTTCAATTGTTCTTTTGAAGTAGCTGCTTTAATATCAACGCCTAAATTTGAAAAGTCGCCTATTAATTCAAGCGAACAATAAGATTTAATCTGAGAATCTTTGAATTTTTGATTAACTCCATTCTGGAGATTTTCTAATAAAACACCAAATTTTTCATAATATGTTTTTTCCATCTTATTTTCTGTTTTGATTGCTGCTTTTACATCTTTTTCCAAATCTTTTTGATTTTTAGATATTTCCTTAAGACTTGCTAATATCTGATCTTTTTCAATTAAAATTGAATCATCAACGTCCAAATATTTGAGTAATTCTTTATCTATTTCTGAAATATCCACTTTGATCTCTTCTATAGAACGAATTTTGATTAATTCTTCTGAAACTAAAGGACTAATTTCAGAATTAATTCGAGCTAAATCATTTCTTTTTGATTCCAGCTCTTGATTATAAGCATTTAATTTGACATTTTCTTGTTCAAAATTTAATGTTATTTGGATATTTTTCCTCTCTAATTCACTCTTTTTATTTTGTAATTGTAATATTTCTCCTTTTAACTCTGAAATCCCGTTTTCAGTGATTTTAAGTTCTTCTTCTAAGTTCTCTAGTTGTCGATAAACTTCAAACGCTGTTTTATCTGCTTTTTGAAAAGCCGCTTTATTTGTTTCAAATTCCTTTTGTATTGAATCTTTTTCATATATACGCTTATTTATTTCATCATTTACTTGTTTTAGTATATCCTCGTTCTCGCTTAGTTTTAAATCCCATTTTTTCTTTTCTTCATTAAGCTTAGCTAATTCATTTGGAATTTCTTTTATCCTATCACTCCACTTGAAAAATTGGGGATCTGTTTTAGATTTTAAATCTTTTATTTGAAAATCTAACTCTGTAATGTTATTTCTAATATCCGTATTAATCTTCTCTAGTTCATGAATTTGATCATATAATTGATTCTTTTTAGAGGTAATCCTTTGTTTTTGGTTAAAATTGTAGAGAAGATCATTGAAAGATTCTTTTTTTTTAAATATGGATTGCTGAATGGTATCAAATTTTGATTGATCAACTCTTAATTCTGAAATTTTCTCATTTAACAATTTGATATCAGTCTCTAATATATCAGATTGTTCTTTTTGTGTACCAGCACTTAATAATCCCTTTAATCTTTTAAGATATGGTGTTTCATATACATATTTATAAGATATTATTTGTTCTCCTTTTAATGTAACACATTTTCCTTTAAAGTCATGTGTAATATATAGCTCTCTTCCAGAACGATAATCATTTACAACCAAGCAATTCTTAACCTTTG
Organism: Candidatus Hodarchaeota archaeon; assembly: GCA_048887205.1. Taxonomy (GTDB): domain Archaea; phylum Asgardarchaeota; class Lokiarchaeia; order Sigyniarchaeales; family SOKP01; genus Loki-b32. The sequence goes on along the minus strand of JBHLKB010000169.1, from coordinate 734 downwards.
AATAAATTACTTTCTTTATATCAATATCATCGTTGATTATTTCTATCAATTCTGCTAAATAACCAAGGACTCCACTAGCAGAAATTCTCATCATAGGTTTAACCGAGACATTTTTAGGTAGATAAATATTACAATATGCTCTATATTTTTCTTTTAACCTTTTTAATAAGTTCAAAGTGTCCCAATCTTTAGCTACAAAACTATAAAGTAATTTTTCACCCAGAACGGATTCAATCGCATAGCTTAATTGATCCTCATATTTCAAATAATCGATAATAGGTCCTTTTACTTTTAAATCTCTTTTGTTTATTTCATCCTTAAGAATAGATATAGTTGAAGGCAGAACCACACGACGTTCTCTAAGTGACGCCTGTAAAACTTTTAACTTTTTGAATTTTTTAGAGATAAAGATTTCTAATTGTTTTATCTCTGAATTTATTTCAAAAATTTTTACCGAGATTCTTTTGAGTTCTCTATCAAGCTGAATTAATAAATCTTTTGACGGATTTTCTAAGAACCATTTGTTTTTTTCTAATTTATGTTCAATATCTTTAAAGCTTTGAAATAGTTGATTAATTTCATTATTGTGTGCTTTTATTGAGTTCTCATTCTCTTGTATTTTTGCCAAGCTCTTTTTTTTCTCAAGATTTATTTGATTATATTTATCTAAAAGAGCTTTATTTTGGTTTATTTTTTTTATTAAATGGTCCTGTTCTGTTATTAATTGATCAATT
>JBHLKB010000168.1:0-5839 GCA_048887205.1 Candidatus Hodarchaeota archaeon | reverse complement strand
AGGTGGTCGTCCACTTGCAGAGAAATTTGTTGGAAAGAAAGCTATAAATATGGCTGATGCATTCATTGAAAAACATGGTATATGGGCAATTCTAATCTCAAGAATGCTCCCTTTTATCGCCTTTGATCCAATAAGTTATGCATCTGGAATTGTAGAAATGGATATTAAGAGATATTCTATTGGTACGTTAATTGGTGCAATTCCGCGTGCTTTTTTCTTTGCTTGGCTTGGGTCTCTTTTTGGAATTGATCCATCTAATCCTAATATTGAAGCACAATCTACACTATTTAATATAATCTTTTTAATCATAGTCGCAGTTCTGGGAACGATATTTATTGTTTATTACCTTTATGGAAGATACTGGAATAAGAAAAAAATGAGTGAAGAAGGATAAATCGGGATTCATAATTCCAAATTCTTCTTTATACCATCTTCTCCAAGCTTTTTCAAATCTTTCTAAATTATAATATCACAATATTATTCTTTTTTTTTATATTTGATAAAGAATAATTGCGTATGAATGAAAAAGAAAAAGAATTCAAAAAAATTGAGTTAAAGGAAAATTATGAATTGAATATGACAGAATTTTATAAAGCACTTAATAAAGCGATCAACAGCAATAATGAGCAATCTATCTATGGACTTTCAAAAATTTTCACAAGATATTGCTTTAAGGAATTAGATAATTAAGTTTATTTTGATTTAAGTCAATTCTCATTCCATTTTTATGGTAACTTCTAATATATTTCATATATTTATTGTCAAATTTTTTTTTGTATACAAATTTTTATTTGTTCGTAACAATAATATAAAAATTCTTCACTTTAAGTAATTTTATATATTGGAAGACTATTCTGATCTTGAGGTATTTACTATTAATTTTAAGGAGGATTTATAATGAATGTTAACGCAGATTATGAAAAAGTTCTGGAAGAAAGTCTACGAGATGATTTACAATGGCTTGAAAGGGAGTTTGAGTTACTCTTTAGAGATAAAAAAGAAAAATCAAGAGAAGATATTTCTTTAGGTAATCAAATTCTAGACCAAGTTATTGATAATATTAAGAAAAATAATAGCGAAGAATTGCTTAATCTTTTAGCAATAACATTAAACAAGATTGAAAAATCCTATCCTGAATTCTTTTAATTACTTTTTAATTCTCCCGAATTTTACATTAAAAAGAATATTAAAAGTAAATATTCCCTAATAATGGAATTCTAGTTTTTAACTAATGATTGGAACACTTTCTTAAAAGTATAAATTATTATAATAACGAAAACCATTAATAAAAAAGAGAAATTTAATAAGAATAGAAAATCATCAAATCTTTATTAGACAGATTAAAATAAATTTTGATTATGGAAAGAATCGTACTAAGCCACTGGAATACGCAAACTGGACCTGAACCAATTATTCAATATCCTCCAGGAAAAAGCTTCCCTTCAAAGCCTCTTTTACTAAAGATATGGGCGAAACACGAGACAAATAAAGAAGAATCCATAATTGAATTCATCCCCGAAGATGGAGATTACAATTATATCTCTATTATACAAGAATTGGAAGATGATGTCTATTTTTTAATTTTAGTATATAGTCAGAAAGATGCATTAGATGATATAATCAAAGATTCTCCAGATATATTAGCTCTTATTAGCAAGAATTTAATAGAATTAATCAATACAAACAAGATTACGCGTGCAATTTCTGAAGCATATAATACTATAAGAAACTATTCTAAATTGGATGAAGAAGAAAACTTAATAAACTTTTTTCATGATAGAATCAAGCACACTATACTTCAAATTCTAAGAAATGGAGTGATTTCGAAGACAAAACTCACTAATATTTTAAGACATAAATATGGTTTTTCTACAGTAAATATTGATTTATTATTAATTTCCTTTATTCATGAAAATTTAATAATAAAAAAAAATGTACCAGGAAGTAAGGAATGCTATTTTCTAATAAAAGATCTCTCCTATACTAGAATTCCTCCCAAAAGTTTACCTTCAGAACAAATGGAGGAGACTGTCTTAAGAAAGTATACAAAATCTTTAAGGAATTATTATTGGGATTATTATAACCAATCAGATTACGAGAATAAGATAATAATTCAAACAATTTTTAATAAGGATGTATTTCATTTAATAAAAACACTAAGAGAAAAAAATTTAACTGTAAATGATTGTTTGAATCTTTTAAATAATAAAGAACAACTCTTTAATGAACTTATAGACAAGAAATTTATTTATGAAGTAAAAGGTTTTGTATTTCTTTTCTCCGATATTCGATTTATTAAATTTACTCCAAATTACATCATCGAAAAGTTAGTGGAAAGATATAATAATCAAGATATTTCATTAAATGAATATATAGCCCATTTAAAACTATTAACAATGCAGATTGAAGAGCCTCTATCCATTGATTATGAAATTGTGTGATTAATTCTGATTTTTTAACTTTTTTCTATAAGTTAATCTAAAGAAAATAAAAATATATATATTAAATAATCGAATTTTATACTATTTACATAAAATATATATTAAAGAAAAGTGATGATTTATGGAACTTGAACCAGTGGATTATTTACAAGGTTCCTTTTCTCTTATCTTTGTAATTATTTCCCTTATTATCGGATTTACGATCCTATCAAAATTTTCTGAATTTAAAAACCGGTTGTATATTTTAGTAGGAATAGCATGGATTGGTGTAAGCGTACCTTGGGTTCCTGATTCAATATCATTTTTAATGAATCTAATTGTACAAAGATCACTAGACACTGGATGGTATTTTATAATAGGGAATTGTTTCCTTCCAATAGCTTTAATAACTTGGTCAATTGCTTTTACAGATATGATTTATAGGCAAGCTCAAAAAAAAATGGTCTTAACTGTGGTTATTCTTTCAATTCTTTTTGAAATTACGTTCTTTGTATTGTTCTTTATTGAATTACAACAACCTAGTCCATTTACAACTGATAATTTAATTGGAAATATTAATCCTATTAGACCCTTTACTGTGGATTTTGGATTATTTATAATAGTCTATTTAATAATAATTATCTTATATATGTTAGTTACTGGATTCATTTTTGCCCAAAAATCAGTTAAATTAGAGGATCGCGAAGTTCGATTAAAAGGGAAATTACTAAGAGCCGCATTTATTACTTTTACTGTTGCTGCTGTTTTAGATGCTAGCCTTGGAATGATATTTGAAGATCCAGCTGATCCACTTTTAGCTGTTATGGTTGTAATTGTTAGAGTCTTGTTAATATTCAGCGCATTGGAGTTCTATGGTGGATTCTTGCTTCCTAGATGGATGAAAGAAATTTTTATGAAAAAATAAAAATTTAATTTTCTTTCTCAATTTTTTTTTAAAATAAAAAGTGAGTTAAATAGGTAAGACCGAAGTGTCTGAAATTTCTTTGCCAACTGGAGCTTCTCCATCTCCATATATATGATATAACACAGCTCTTCGAGCAATCTCATAAAAACTACGATATATATCCTTTTCTTGATCATATAATGCACATGTTTTGTAAATTAATGGATTCCAAATATATAAATTATGTTTAGGCTCATACCATAGTTTTTCCTTTTTTAATATTTGAATAAAATTGTCATCATTAATTACATCTTCGAGATCTTGCTTATTCAACATAATAATAAATGGAATCTCTTTAATGAGTCTATTATTTGTTATGTTTTTTAATTCTAATAGAAATTCAATATTATCTTCAAAAAATTTTGTTTGAGAATCTACTACAAAAATTACAGCATCAGTTTGGGCATCAAGACTATCGAAGACTTTAATTCTTAATGGAGTGAATGTTTTTTGACCTGCAACAGTATATACCCTATAATATATTTTTCTCTTCTTTGTCGATTGGAAAATGCCTCTATCAAAATAAAGTGTAGCACCACTCGCTCTATCAATTTTTTTTAACTCCCCAACAGGAATAATTTCTCTTTTACTGTCTTTTGTTAGTTTATAAAGAGTCTCTAATATAGTAGTTTTACCAGATCCTGCCATGCCATAGTACACAATCTTCAGATAGATATTACCGTTTTTGAATTGAACCATTCAATAATCTCCAGACCTTAAAGTAAATTTTCCACGAAAAAATATGATTATAGAATATATATAATTTTCAAAATTAAAGATTTTGTTCCTTTAAATTATTTTTTTAAATACAATATTTTTTTTACAATGAAGAATGATTCTCAAATAGAATAAGAAATTATTATATAAGTTTAAAAAAGTCGAAATCATGGATGTAGATTCTGACTCTGACTGGAATTGGGATTTTTACAAAGAGCTTGTAGAAGACGTTGAGGAACATAAAAATATTATTAGCTGCATCAGCTGTGGAAAATGTGTGGGAGAATGTCCTGCAACAAAAGTATCTAATTTTAATATAAGGAAAATTATTACAAAAGTCCTTCGAGGAGATAAGAGCGTTTTAAAAGATTCAGATATTTGGCATTGTTATTTGTGTGAACGATGTAAAAGAGTTTGTCCGAAAGATAATATCAATATACCATTATTGATTCTTAATCTGAGAAATGAGAGTTTTAAAAAAGGTTATGGTCCTCGTTATAATGATTTACGAAAATATGTAGAGATGTCTGAAAGATTTTTAACTAATGGAACTGTGTTGGAGGATCCCTTAGATGGAGGTTTACCTCCGGAAAGAATGGAAGAGTTAAATGAAATTTGTAATTTTGCTCGTATAAAATATGTATTTAAAGCAAGTAAAAATAAAGGGAAAAAGAAATAATAATTAAGATCAAGAAAAATGGACATTGTTAATTTAGCGCTAAATTTAGATGAAATTGAGAAAACTTATCCCGAAAATCCATTAGAATTTTTTAGAGATAAAAAACTCTGTCTTTTCAAAGCTTGTCTAGAAAAATATTTTCCAGGAGTTAGATGGGGACTTCAAGAACTTTTAGAAGAACTTCAATTAAATGTTACGATGTGCATAAATCAATCATGTTGCTCCGGTACTTTTTTCCAAAGAAATTTAATAACAAGAGCACAATTTGCTGCTATTAATGAAAGAAATCTAAGTGAAATGAATCAATTAGCCGATATTGTGCTTTTTAGCTGTAATGGATGTTATAATAGTCTTTTAAGAGGAAGAGAATTATTAAAAGTTCCTGAAGTAGAAAGAAAGACAGAGGAAATCTTAAATCGATTAAAAAAGAAAAGAGTAGGAAAAAACTATCCCAATAAATATGAAATATTAGAAAATTACAATCTTAAATTGATACATGATTTAGATTTCTTATATTTAATTCGAAATAATGTTCTTAACTCTTTAAAATTTGATTTAAAAAATCTAAAGGTAGCTATTCATTATGGATGTCATTATTTAAATCTTTCAAGGGATAAAAGGACAGCTGAAGCATATTTAAAGGATAAAACTAAATTAGATGAATTAGTTACTCTTTTTGGTGGTACTCCAATCGATTATCAGGAAAGAGAGAGCTGTTGTGGATGGGGTGCTTCACAATTATTAATAAATCCCAAAGAAGCTCTTAAAGTAACCTTTAATAAATTAAAAAGCGCAGAATCTGTTGGCGCTGATTTTATTTTAATGCCATGTCCGACTTGTTTATACACTTTAAGCAAACCCGAATATAGAGAGAAAATGAACAAGTGGTTTGGAGAAAAATTGGATATACCTACTATTCACCTAAACGAGCTAATAGCTATATTGCGAGGCTGCGAAGAAGAACGATGTATTACGCTTAGGCGAAAAACCCCGCGACTAGATGAGATTTTTGAAATCATTACAAAAGAATAAAATGGTAAAGCAATGGATGGGGAAATA
>JBHLKB010000167.1:0-5852 GCA_048887205.1 Candidatus Hodarchaeota archaeon | reverse complement strand
AAATCTGATATCTTAACCATTTTTTAATAACCTCCTTTTCTTATTCCTACTGTTACTACAACATTACATACAGTTTCATCATTTTGATTTTTGATTTTAGTTATTATTTCAGCAAATAACATCATATTATCTTCTACTAACCATACTTTTCCAAATTTAGCTGTAGCTGTTAATTTATCACCGGGTTTAACATCAACACACCCTTCCCAGTTGTATTTATTTCCAGCATGAAGAAATAATCTAGGGTTTTTTACAAGCATATGTTCCTCTCCATTTTGATCTAATTTCACTCCTGGAGCTAATGTATAAAGGGCTTTAACAGTAAATGAATTGGCATAAGCATGACAAGCTACAATTCCTTCTTCTTCTGAACCAACATATTTTGGTTCTGTGATACCAAAACATTTTGCGAAATTCACTAAATTTCTATATCGTACACTGATTTTTGCACTACCAGGCAAATCTTTACCTGGCAGATTCTCTACTAAGAATTGGGCATTTTTTTTCATCTCACTAACATCCATTTTGATCTTACTCGTTTAGTTTATAAATCTCGAATAATAAAATTGTATTAATATATATAATTTAAGCTAAATTTAATTAAAACTTTAATTAAAGTTAAATGGAATATAGTTTTGAAAATTTTTTATCGTGTATATTAGAAAGTGTAAAATAATCAAAAATTCTAGGACTTGAATGCGCACCATTTAATATTATACATGGAATTCTATAATTGTCTATAAGTGTTAATAAATAAGAATCAATCGGTTTTGTTTTTGCCTTTAGGTCTAAATCTGTTGAGCTAAATTCTTTAAATTTTCCCTCTTGTTTAAATTGTCTAAACTTTACAGTTGAAATTTCTTTTATAAGATTTTGATTGGAGTCAAAGATCCCATCTACATCTTTTACTAAAAAACACTCATTTAAGCCAAAATTTATGGCAAGATATAAAGTAATTGAATCCGAAGTAACATCCCATATATGTGGTAATTCATTTTTGCTTTTAAGATAATTATAAGGTAAGAATACAGAGATACCTTCGCTTTCTTCTTCTAAATTATCAAAATTGTCATATATTTGTAAGTGAGGAAATTTTCTTTTTAATTCTAATCCATTATAATCCATAGAATAAATACCTATCCAATGCGCAAGATCATCATTAAAGTGGAATTCTCTATATATACTTCTAACAAAATTAGCTGTAGTGCCTCCTCCAGGTATTAAAATTATTTTTTTTAAAGTACCACCTTCGTACAGTTGAGTAAATTGAGCAATGGTATTTATGAGATTTTTACTGTAATCTAAAATCTTTCCACCGATTTTAAAAATCGCCGATGTGATTACCAATTTCTATTTCACCTTATAATTGATAATAAAAAGATCCCGCAACAGCAAAAGCTGAGGAGCTAATTTGATCAGGTATATTGGTTATTTCTTCATAATTTAAAATTTTAGAATATCCTAAATTTAAAAGAGTTTTTCTAATTAAAAAATCCGCTGATAAACCGGTAATAACAAATTTAGGTTCTATTTCAAATTCAGGAAATCTGACAACGAGATTAGACATGAATTCTTGAATTTCATCTGATATAATTTTTAATTGTTTCTCATAAATGTATTCAGCAATTGTGTTTAATTCTTCTTTTGAAATCGTTTCTTTATCCAGGCATATGATCCTTGAAAGTCGCGCATAACAATTTTCCAAGGATTTAGACCTATTATCTGCTGTATCATTAATATATTCATTTTTTGTGATATTTCCTAAAATTAAATGAACATCGGAAATCAAGGCGAATTTTTCGAAAGAAATTCTAACTAATTTGCCTTTATAGGGTACATGGTGTGTAATGGATGGGATCGTTGCCCTCAAACCTCCCATATACAACAATTCATGATGTAGCATCCTCGAAATGTCATCTTTACCTTGAGCAACTGGAATTGAATTGATAATTGGAATAATATCAATGGTTGTTGATCCCGCATCTATCAAAATGCACTCAGAAACAAATTTCCCTAAAAATAGAGCTGTGGATACCCAATTGGCAGCAGCAATTGTAGAATATTCTGATTTAGCTGTTTTGAAATCTAAGAATTTTCCTTTATTATTAATAAAATACATAGAGTCTTCTTTAAAAACTTCTTTTAGTGCTTTTAAAATGGTCAAAATACCTTCTCGTTTTGTTTGAAAAGCATCTGAAAGCTCTGCTGTAATTGTAATTGATATATTATCTAAATTTTCTAAAGTAAAATTATTTTTAATAATTAGGTTATCTAAAATTCTTTTTATCATTAAGGCTATTTTGTTAAAATTTTTTTCCCAAAATGGAAAATATTCGATGTATGAATAAGATTTGGAAATACGGTCATTATCAAATTCAATTAAAGCAGCTTTAGTATTTGCTCCTCCTATATCCATCCCTAATATTAAGGAGCTATTCATTATTAGTATATCGTCCTTTTAAATGAGTTATTAATTTATCTAAATTCTCTCCAGTGAAGGCATTAGTTAAAAAAAATTGATTATCATTTAAGTTTAATTTCTCTTTTAAATAATCGATTTCAGAGTCTTTAGCTAAATCCATTTTATTAACCACTATAATAATATCAACCTTACCATTTTGTGCAAAATTTTGCTTGATTTCATTGAACAATTCAATTTGGGAATCAACATTATATCCTGAAGCGGGAGTAGGATCAAAAATAAATAGGATTAAGTCAGAAATTAATCGGAGAGCTAAAATTGCTTGCAATTCGATGTAATTTCTTTTTGACATAGGACGATCTAAAATGCCAGGAGTATCCATAATCTGGATTTTTATTGTATCAAAGCGTTCTTTTATTATTAAATGCCCTAAATTTAACTTTTTTGTTGTAAAAGGATATTCTTGGACTTCGATTTTTTTATTTGTAGAAATTTCTCGCACTATACTACTTTTTCCTACATTTGGATACCCTGCAACAACCACACACGGTATTGTGTAATCAATTGAAGGTATTTCTCTCAAACGCCCTCTAATCTTATTTAAATAGTCAAGATTATTACTTTGCTTATTAATGATTGAAGATATTCTCCCAAAAGCAGCTCTTCGTAATTGATCCCCTTCTTTTGGTGCTTCTATTCTACTTAATTTACTGACATATTCTCTTTCGATTTGACTTAGAATAGGTAAAATTCCATTTAATTTGCCTAATGTTAATTTTAATTCATCAATATCAACTAAAACAGAAGTCAATTCCCTGTAAAAGTCTGGAAGATTATCTATGATTGGTACCATTTTTATAATATTCATTATTCTATTTATGAGTTCTTCAATTGCAACCTTTATTCGTCTTGACTCTTTTTTTTTTGCTTTAATTATAATAGGTGCATTCTTTGAAACCTGAGCGGAACTTTTCATTGCCCTCTTAAATGCAATATCTAATAATTCTTTTGAACTTAACACATGATAAAATTCATTAAAAGGATTTTTCATAAAAGTTCAGTAAATATTTTATTAATATAAAAAGAAACTTAACCTTTCTATTTTTGCTTACTTAAAACAGATAGCTTTTTCTCAGTTTCCAAAATCTCTTCTGATAAGTCCATGATATCTGTTGGAATTGATTTATATAATTCTAATATATATTCATATCTTCCAATGACTCTTGAAAGTTTGTTTAATTTCTCTTCTTTTTCTGCTTTTTCTTTCAGCATTTTGATTTTTTCGAGTAAATTTCTCATTTCTGGAGGTGGGGTTTTTTGAACAGCTAATTTCTTATCTTCATATTTTTTTTTTTCACTTATGACTTTTTGGACACGTTTTTGAAAATCCTGCTCTCCTTGTGTTTGTACCAATGTATCTTGTTTTTCAAACTTGAGTAAATTCTTCATTTGAGCAATTCGCTTATTGATCATACCAATTTTTCCTTGAAATCCTAATTTCGAGTAAATTTCTTTAGCTTCTTCTAAAAGTGTAATTGCTAAAGTAAACTTTTTATTATTAAATTCTTCCTTAGAGCTTTTTTCTAATCCTTCTGCTTCTTTTTCTAGCACATCATAAGGTCCAGGCATGATAAATTACACATAATAATAATTATTTATAATATTATATTTTAACAAATAATTTCTTGATTTCGTTATAAATTAAAGTTTATAATATTTAAAATTTAATATATAAAAAATAAAAAGGTAGAAGTATTTATGAAAAAATTTAAAGTTGGCATACTTGGAGCAACTGGAGTTGTAGGTCAAAATTATATTAAATTATTGGATAATCATCCTTGGTTTCAAATTGTAGATGTTGCAGCATCACCAAGATCAGCAAATAAAAAATATAAAGAGGCTGTTAGAGGAAAGTGGCAAATGCAATATCCAATTCCCAGAAATCTACAGGAATTAATTATAAGAGATGTCCAAGATTTCAAATCGTTAAATTCAGAGGTTAAATTAGTTTTTTCAGCAATAAACTTACCTAATAAAGAAGATATTAAAACAATTGAATTTAGATACGCCGAAAAAGGTATAGCTGTAATCTCTAATAATTCAGCACATCGGTGGACACCCGATGTACCAATGATAATTGGAGAAATTAACCACAACCATGCAGATGTAATACCAATCCAACAAAAAAAGAGGGGTTTTGTGAATGGATTTGTAGTAGTTAAACCTAATTGCTCGCTCCAAAGCTATCTCACCCCTATTTATGCATTAGAGAACGCGGGATACAAAATAGATAAATTGATAACCACTACACTTCAAGCAGTTTCAGGAGCAGGATATCCAGGGGTTTCATCTATGGATATTATTGATAATATTATACCTTATATTGATGGAGAAGAAGAAAAAACAGAGAGAGAACCTTTAAAAATCCTTGGGAAAGTTGGAGAAAATGGAATTGTAAATAATGAATCGATACAAATTAGTGCTACATGTACAAGAGTTCCTGTGACTGATGGTCATACTGCTTCAGTTAATATACAGTTCACAGATAAAGTACCTAAAAAGGAAAAGATTATCAGAATATGGAAAAACTTTAAATCTTTGCCCCAAGATTTAGATTTACCGTTCGCTCCAAAACAACCAATAATCTATTTAGAAAATATTAACCGCCCTCAACCAAAGAAAGATAGAGAGAATGATAAAGGAATGGCTGTTACAGTAGGTAGACTCAGAGAGGATAATATTTTTGATTATAAGTTTGTATCATTAAGCCATAATACAATAAGAGGCGCTGCTGGTGGTGCAATTTTGAATGCAGAATTATTAGTAGCTAGAGGATTTATAAAATAATGTATTAAATTAAATGTCGATGAGTTTTTAACTTATATTTTAATTCTGAATAAATTGCATTAAAATTCATGTTTATCAATTAAAATGGGTAATATAAGTTTCAAAAATGCTATTCTTCCTTTGATCTTTAATAATTTATAGGGTGGTAACTCTGGATATATTGTTAGATATTTCTTGTTTTTCAACATCTTTAATATTTTTAATTTAGAAAAGAATAATGATTTTGAACGTTTAAAAATAAGATTTTCTACTATCTTTTGAAGTAACAATTTATCTAAAACAAAAATTGTAGATAAGAAGCCATATTTTTCTGAGATTATCTTCCTAATTGAAACAAATGAATTAATATAAGTATCAGGAAAAAGTTTTTCGGTGTTAAATACTCTTATTTCTTTTAATATACTCTCTTCGAATTCTAACAAAAAGGTATGTTCACATGTATCCTTTAGAAGATTGCCTAGAGGTATCTTTCCCTTTCTAGATCTCTTTAGATCTGTAATAACAAATAAAATTTTAGAATTTAATCCAAGATAAAAATCAATATAATCAAAGATTAAATCTGGAATTGCCCAATGAGAAAGTT
>JBHLKB010000166.1:0-5856 GCA_048887205.1 Candidatus Hodarchaeota archaeon | reverse complement strand
TACCGAAGAATATAGCTAAAACATCTATATCGACCACAAAATCATTGTAATCCCAGTCATTGCCACCACCGATTGGTAGATCCTCATAAGCTATGCTAAGAGTGCCCCCCTCTGGCCATACTTCAGGGATATCTACTCCTTGAACTGTATAAATAAAATATGTGGCCCAATTCTTGCCTGGAAATTCATAACCATCCCCCCAAGCAGTTTCGGATTGATAGATAGGGATACATTCTAATCCTACATCGATGAGTATGACTTGGGCGACTTGGTCACAATCAAGGGGTTCGAGGATGACTGCAATTGAATCGCCGCATTCCGGTTCAAAACTTTCACCATTTGCTTGTGCGGCGGCGAGAATCTCATCAACTTTACACTGACTCCATGGACCTAAACCACTATCTAATTGTACATCCTCAACTAAAGTCCAAATTGCTCGCTGAATGTCTCCATAGGTATATACTTCTCCGCAAGTAGAAGGTTGTCCAATGAAACCTTGATTAATAATCCAATTAACCAAGTCCAGGTTTCCTGAACCTTCGATTAGGCCAATGGGAAGTTCTTCATAGCTAGAATAAACATTTGCAGTATAATCTATGTTTGTAGATATTACATTATCCGTATCCACACACCAACCCTCATAAACTCCGTCTAAATTAGTACCACCGCTAATTGTCGTCTCTGGAAAATAAGCTGGTCCTCCAGTATAAGGATATGTGACGTTCATAGTTACTTGATTAGGTAAGGCATCTTTAAAGGCAATCAGGTCAGGAGTCTCGTAACCTATGATTCCTTGGACTTCGGCATGAGCAGCAATATAAATAAGATCATCCATGTTCCAAGTTAAGGGGATTTCATATGTAAATGTACTAAGACAATCATGTTCTCCTTTATAATCAAAATGACCGGGAATTGGATTTCCTCCACCATTCCCTTTTTTATTGGGCTGTGTTTGTGGAATTCCTTCAAGACTAGTAGCAACATGGAGGTGGGTTTCAGTTAAACACCATCCATCGATTAGACTATAGTTTACATAGACAGAATCTGCGTTATTCCAGACAATAACATCTCCTACATCAATATGTTGCCCTGCAAATAAATCCACGCTATACGGATTATTCTCAGTATGTTCCATTACTGGAGTAGAAGCTATTCCTATTCTTGAAGCAAGTAGTAAGACTGCTACAATAATTAACACTATTTTTTTTTTAATATTTTTCACCTACTAATTTCTTTATTTTATATAAATACAATGGATTAGCCCTTATTATAAAAAAATTCTCTTTTTACTGTTAATATTAGGTTATCTTGTAGAATTTCTAGGCAATATTTAAAACCATCTATAAAAAATGTGAAGGATCTTTTTTTCAAAATTTATTCTTTATTAATATAGAGAATTGATTTATGAAGTTTATTATCGAATTAAATTATTATCACTTATAGCTTTTATTTAATTAATAGAAAACCTTCTATCAGTCTTTTATCAAAATATCTTTCTTAATTTTCCTAAGTAGGAATAAGTAAATCCAACGTTCTCAGCTATAAAAGATAAATCAGCTCTACGGAATAAAGTTTTTACTTCGAAAAAACATAGATAATATTACTTACTGAACAAAGTGCTGTTTCTCACCTAAAAAATTAATTATTGGAGAATTCACCCAATTAATGGGTATTATTGGTCAGATTCTAGTTATTAAGAATAAGTTATGTTAATAAAAACCATCTATTCTTCTTTAGATGTTCTTTTAAATCTTTTATATCACATTGATTTATCATATTTAATTCAAAGTTCTTATTTGAGGTAATAATCTTAAAAAATTTATCTCGATCTTTATCATCCAATCCGATGAGATTTACAAATAAATTAGAATTAATAATTCTTATATTTTCCTGGTATATAATTCCCTTTTCTTGAGGAACAGGAATTATTTCTTTCTTTTTGAGAGATGGATGCCATTTTATCCCTATAATAAATAAGAACATCTCTGGATTTTGAAAGCTTTGACAATTCATTAAAATATTTCTTATGGATAAATCATTTGTATATATAAATTGAACACCTTTAATATGATCGATATTTCCAGGATCAATATTGAGTTCTTTTACTAGTTTTAACCCATTTTTAGGATTCATAAGTCTGTGCTGTAAAAATTTTTTATCATTTAATATTAAACCATCAATTGTGTTCTCACCATCAGGGTAAATTGGAGGTTTTGAATAGTAATTTAATCCCCTTTTCTTGTAATATCTAATCATCAACTCGTTGATATTAGAAACCACAATAGAAAATTTGTTAAACTGAGCTTGGGCTGCTTTTGATTGCATATTTGCATAAAACTTAACACGATCTTGTTCACCTATTACGCCTAATTTAAATAAATCATCAGATATATTCTTACATTCCCCATATAAATGTGAGGCATTAGCATAATTTCCATATTTTATGGCTTCTTTTGCTTGTCTTTCTTTCTCTTTTCTTTCATTATTGAGATACATGACTTCTTCATTTAAATCTTCTGATTCATACTGTTTTTCAAAAGTTTCTGGTACTTTTCTTTTTAGGGTTTTGCTAGCTATATACCCCGTTACGATAACAATTGTACACACCATTAAAACTAAAATATATATTATATTTACGTTATTTTCTATGTCGTCGCTTGGTGAAATTATGGTAAACATACCACTGCTAGAGGAACTTTCTAGTCCGACTCCATCAATTTGATATATAAAAAAATAATAGGTTCCTAATGGAAGATCATTATATAATTCATAATAAGTGCTTTCAGGACCAGTATTTTCTATTCTTATATCATAGACATTCCCAGGTGTGATATAAGGATCTGATTCGTTATCAATTATCAATCTGTAAAATTTTATTCCTGAGTGATCATAAACTTCCTCCCAATCAAAAACTATTTTACTGTGTATTTTTCCTTGGGGGAAATCTATTAAAATTGGAGGTAATGGTGATGTCGTATCTTGTACTTCTATGGAACCGTTAGTGGATACCTTATGATCGTTGTAATCCTCGATAATAATTATATAATTACACGTACCTACTTTCGATGGTCGGAAATTTTTGAATTGCCATACATCTTCACCTAATTTTGTCATGGAAAAATTTATACCTTCATAATTAAATAAGACATACTTTATTCCAGAGACATCAGTGGCTTTAATCAAAATTGTCGTTGAATTACCTAATTCTAGTGGGCTCGTGTGATTTGTCAAAATCCTGCAAGTTGGGCTCGTGGTATCAACAACTTTAATTGAACCTTCAACAAATCCCCAATTCTTACGCTTATCTTCCATGTGTATTATGTAAGTATAATTACCCGTAGTAGATGGTGTCCAACTATATTGCCAATTATCTCCCCGAACATTGGTCATAGAGTGATTGATTATTTCAATTTCGATTAATACTTGTTTAATCCCTGAAGGATCCGTAACATTAATGGATATTACTTCTGTATTACCTAATTCCAAAGGATCTTCACTTTCGGTTAAGTTTGAGTAGGAAGGAGGTAGAGTATCTGGATCAAATAGGCTACTATCACTGATTTTAGCATGACTATAAATTTTTGAAGCTTCGGCTAATTCAATCTCACTAACATTTTTTTTGAGATAGGTACTTTTGGGCACATCTAATAAAAGATTATTTTTGCTGGAATCAGGATAATCTATGAGATATAAATTGAATAAAGCAAAAGTAGGTATAATTACAAAAATTAATAGAAGATAATTAGCATTTATAGCTTTTCTTATAAATATAATTCAAACCACCCTTGATTACTAATATAATACTTATCAAATTGCTGAAAAGCTTCCCCAAACTTACTTGACTGAATTAGTAACTATACTTTCCTTTTAACGATAAAAATTAATTAAAATCCCAGTGTTAGAATATATCCCCTTTTCAAAAAACAAAAAATAAAACCTCTATTTAAATGTTTACTTTGTCCCGCGACTTCTAGGAAAATCGAAATCTTCGCATCTAAAATGCTTTACCGAACATTAATTGTTTAACCAGTTGATATAACAAATAATATCTTTGGAAATTTCATAAAAATAATTTTAATAGAGCCTTGGGTATTTTCACAGGTATAGAATGAGCTTTTCTGAAAATTTTTAAATAATGTCGGAAATTTTCATAATACTTAAAAATTGGGTTTTTTGGAGTAAAATATCGCTAAGTCCTTAAAAGAAAATTTTATGTCTTATTTTTCCTTGTGATCAAGGATTAAAATAACTTGATAAAAATGTAAATATTTATAAATGAAACTATCAATCTTATTCATGTCACATTTTCATAAAATTAATTTTGATATTTGGGGTTGGTATAAAAATGTATTTCTTATTAAAATCAGAGATTGAAACCATTGATTTTGACAAAAATTACATAGTAAGAAGGTTATATTGCCCTTTTTGCAATAATATTATGTTAAAGAAAATAGACTCACATAAGTATTATGAAAAATACGAATGTTGGAATAAAAAATGTGAGGCCAAACATACTCCATTCGTATTATTAAAGGAATATATTCAATGCGAAGAATTATTTAAAACTACATGCGAGTCTTGTCAAAAATCTTATGAACGAGAATTTATAGTTAATGGTAGTCGCGATTTATTAATAAAATTCAGATGCGCTGGAAATGACTGCGAGACATATTTAAATCCTTATTGTTATAATATATTTCGGGGTGAATGGGAGGGTACACCTCCACAGTTTATTGACCATGATGAGAACAAGAACTCAAGAGATTTTAATCAAGTGATAAATCAGAAAAATAAACCTAAAATTCTATGTGTAGGAATAAGCCAAGGGGATTTAAATGAATTAGATTTAAAAGAAATGGCTACTCAATTCCGCAAAATTGAGGATGTCCCGCTATTAAATATGAAGGAAATTGAGTATGATCAATTTATAAATTATCATAACAATAAAATTGTTATTTTGGTGGATTTCCCAGATTTTATTAGATCTCTGAGAGAAATAATCCCATTTACTTTTGAATATGTTTTGGAGAAAGCTCATCAATTATTAGTAGAATTCATAAAACATTCCTATCGTACTTTAGATGATTATATAATACGTTATTTCTCAAAACCAGATGCTGATCTCGAACTCCCCAATAAAATTTTTATCAACCATTGTATGCGAAATAGAAATAATGAATTTTTTCATATTTTAAAAATCCTAGGAGGAAGAGGTTATAGTGATATTGACAGTTATTTAATCGCAAATGGAGTAGAAATTCTGGAAAGATGTAATATTAAAGGTTTCGTAATTGTATGTAGTGAAAAAGATTATTTACCTGTGATGCAAATAGCAAGCTATAAGAACATAAAATCCAGAATCCTTGGTATAAATTCTCCTAGGATATACGAAAAATATAAAGTACCCCATATGAAATTCCTTGGAATAATGAAATTTTTTGAAATTCCTTTATAATACTATTAAATTACATTTCAAATTTCATGACCATATTATCCAATAATTTCATTTTTTGCTAAAAATATTTCTTAATTTTAAATTTAGACATGTAATTTCAAATGACAATTTCGGCTTCTGGAAGCTTTACTTTAAGAATTGTCAGAATTCCTTTGTCTAAGTTTGCTTCGATGTTCTCATTATTAATGTTTTCCGGTAGACTGAATACAATCTCTTCGTACCATAAATAATATGGGATTTAATTTTTTTTAATCTTAAAACCTGAAATATTAATTTATGATTCTATAAAGGAGAGAATAATTCTATGAGAAGAAAAAAATTGATAACCCTTTTGCGAATATAATGTTAAGCATCGAAAAGAGACCATTTATATACATGATACGCTATGTTATTCACATAAT
>JBHLKB010000165.1:0-5863 GCA_048887205.1 Candidatus Hodarchaeota archaeon | reverse complement strand
AGAAATCTCATTAAATGAAAATAAAATTAGAATAAAAGTAATCTCAGGTGAACTTAATGGAGTTAAAGGTCCGATACAAGATATAATCACTGATCCTGAATATTTAGATGTCACTATAAGCCCACATTCGGAATTTATCCATCCTATAACAGAAGGATATAATGTTTTTGCTTATATAACTAAAGGTGAAGGATATTTCGATGATAATAAAGAAGAACTAGTGAAAAAAGAAACACTAGTAATCTACCGAGACGGAGATCTTGTAAAGGTTAGTACGGATAAAGAAATGGTACGTTTCCTTTTAGTATCTGGGAAACCACTAAAAGAACCTGTTGCTTGGCGTGGACCAATTGTAATGAATACTGATGAAGAGTTAAGGATTGCTTTTGAAGAATATCAAAATGGTACATTCATCAAACATCAATAAGAATTAATAATAAGAGCCAATATTCTGGAAAAAATTAAAAATTTATAAGCTTTTTATTCTTTTTTTAAGAAGATCTCTCGATTATTATTATTTATAATTCAAAATTTCATAATTTAATGGATTTACTATGAACTCTAGAGATGATTATAGAATTTTTGATGCGCATATTCATACCTATGGAGTGTTCCTTAATCCACATGAAGATGTAATAAGCTATATGGATCATTACAATGTAGAAAAAGCAATCATTACAACAATAAATAGAACCAAATTTCACAATAAACAAAGAGAAAAGGCTTCTAATATGGAGGAAGGAGATAAAATGGCCAAATTTTTAGATGAGTTTAAAAATTTGATGCCAAAAGGACAATTATCTCATGAAGATGTGATAGATATTGCTAAAAAGGCACCAGGTAGATTTTATAAGTTTTTCTGGTTCAACCCACAATTAAGTTCTGAAGAAGAAGAAAATAGTTATAAGATTTTGGAAGATCATTTTAAAAAAGGCTTTATTGGTGTTAAAATTCATAGTAGTTTCAATTTTCTAAAAATTCCAGAAGACATTTTAAAATTAGCTGCATTTATGCAAGATTTTGATAAGAATATCATACTCTTCATTCATTCTCTTCCAAAAACTAAATTTTCCGATGGTACTGAGCCACAAGATATAGCAAAATTAGCAAATAGATTTCCAGATTTGAGAATTATTGTTGGACATGCCGCATATTGTATGGAATATGCTACAGGTGTCGGATTATTATTAAAAAAGTATGATAATCTATATTTTGAAACAAGTTGTTCTGTCTCTTTGGGTATATATAATCTAATTAAAACATTAGGTCATAAGAAATTATTATTTGGCTCTGATTCACCAACAACTTCACCTTTGCCAATTGAAATTGAAAAAATAATTTCACTCCCAAGAATCTCAAATGAAGCAAAACAAGATATTTTTTATAATAATGTATCAGACCTACTAGATTCTTAAACAATTTAATTATAAAAAACTTATTTCACATAATGCTTCATTTTTGCATGGTTTTTTCAATTGTTTAAAGAATTATTATTTTTGCAGAAATGAATCTCTTTATCATTTTTGTAAATCTTGAATTTATTAACATGTTAATTTTTTATTTACTTATTATTAAATTCTGAGATAATATTATCATATCCGCTTTTTTATTTTTAATTTAATAATAAATCAATTAAAAGACAAATCCTATTTTTTTTTAATTACAAACAAAAAAAACTTTAAGTTGATTTAGTGAGTTATTTAAGGGACAATAAAATATGGGAGGAAGAAGACAATATAAATTGGGATGTTATAGAAATTTCGAAAGTTGACGACAAAATTATTAAAACACTAATTAATAATCTAAAGTTGGATACATCTGATTTATCAGAGAGTTTTTTTATATCTTTTGAAAGCCTTTTGAAACTTGGAAAAAAGATAAAGCCAGCTCTAGATTCATTTATCAATGAAAACACTGAAATTCATAATTTCAAAGTTGATATCTTCAATTTTATATTAGATTTCATTAAAAATAATACCATAAAATACGTTTTGGTACCCCAATTATATCATCCTGATTTTATAACAAGAGCTCGAACCATACTAAAACTTCAGCAAACTGGGGATATAAAATATCTCAATTTTATTTTACTCTTGTTAAATGATCCCGATGATTCTGTTCGTTGGGCTGTAATAAGATTTTTAGAGGCTCATGTACGCTTGACCAAGAATCCCTTGGTTTATAAAGAAATAAAATATCATATTGAAAGAGAATCAAATCCTGTAATTAGAGAAAAAATAAAAGAATTACTTAGAAAAACTTAAAATTTCTTTTTTTAATTTTTGGTTGAATAGGTAGTTAATAAATTTGGTAACCAAATTTGTTAGAAAATAAGTCAAGTACTTTTTCCAAGCTAGGTTATCTAATTTTTAACTACTATTTACTTTTTCTATTCCAAAAAAAAAACCACTTCTTTAACTATATTTAAAAAGTTGAAATTCATTAAAGTAATAATATAAGAGGTATAATAATATAAATACTAAAATTGATTTATTTACCTAATTACTTCAAGGTTTAATGAAAATGGCGAGTTATGATTACACATTTAAGATATTGTTGCTTGGTGACGCTTCGGTCGGTAAAACATCTTTCACTAAACGTTATTGTTATAACATTTTTAACCCAAGTGAAAGATTGACTATTGGTGTAGATTTTCATGTTAAAACGATCTTATTAAACGAGAAAAGAATTAAATTACAATTATGGGATGTAGGAGGTGAAGAAAGATTCAGATTTCTTTTACCAACTTATTGTTTAGGAGCGAACGCGGCATTTTTACTCTATGATATAACTAGACCTTCTACTTTAGATAATATTTCAGAATGGATTACAATAGTAAGACAGAAAGGTGGACCCATCCCTATTATGCTTGTTGGTGCTAAGTTAGATCTTGAAAAATCTCAACGTCAAGTACAAAGAGACTATGGTATTCAAATCGCTGAAAAAAATGGTATGGCTAGTTTTGTCGAAATTTCATCCAAAGATAATTTGAATGTAGATAATGCTTTTAAAGTTCTTACTGATATTACTTTAGAACGAATGAATAGTAGGTGATTTAATGGAAGATACCGAATTTTTGCCTCTAAGCCAATTATTTGATTCGATTGGGATTATCGAAAAAGGTATTGAAAGAATATACCATTATCTTTTAGAAAATAAAAGAATAGACAATTTAAAAGAAGTGTGCAATCAATTTGATCTCTCTTTAAAAAGGGGTTATAAAGTCTGCTCAGTATTAAGTGATTTAGGACTTGTACAGATTTATGATAGACCTATGAAAATTCATATAGCAACTCCAATCATGACTTTGTGGCAAAATATAATCCATAAGCGAATTGAAAATCTTAAAAGTCAGTTTGAGGAGAAAAGAGATAAGTGTGAATCTGCAATTGAAGATTTCACCAGAAAATATAATTTAGAAGCCCAAATAGTTCAAGAACCTGTTGAGTTTATCAATTATAACGTTAAAAATTTTGATGAATCTTATCATCATTTTTTAGCTCAAAGTGAATGTAAAATTGCGATTGGTATTAGATATGATAATCCATTAATTTCATTGATCTACGAAGATCGCCTTAATAAACTGTCCGAAGATGCTAGAACTTCAATAAGAAATGGAATGAATAGAATTAAGGATAATCTTAAAAATGTAGAAGTACAAGTCATATTTAACTCTGAAGTTATAAAAGATTTATTAGTTACTAAGGAATTTAAGCTTCTTACGGATAATATAACACCATTTGAAATAGAATTTAAGAAAATAAGTATTCGTGTCACTGATGAGGCATTTAGTAATTTCAGCTTAACTGATACTGAATTGATACAACCAAGCTTCGATCCAGCTAATATTTTAATCGGAGCTTATGTTTCCCGTAATATGAATATTTATCAAATCTTCTATGACAAATTTATTGAAATCTTTGAAAAAGGTAACTCTATAGATCGATTCATTACACAAGAAAAAGATGTTAAGATTGATTCACTTTCAGAAACGGAACTATTTGTGTTATGTATGATGTGAAAAAATTAATATCATAATAAAAAAAAAATTGAAAAGAAAAATTATTCGTTTTTCTTACTTTGCATTGCTTTTCTGAATTTCTCAAGCATCTTCCGAGGAGTAACAGTTGGTCTTTCGTATTTTCGTAATTTAGATTTAATGCCAAAAAGGTATTTCGAAATATCTTTAAGCCTTTCTGTATCATAGCGCATCATCATGGTTATTGTTTCCATTTGGGGAGATCCACCACCATGGACACCTGCAACTTGCATTAAACCCCCTAAATCAGATACTACCATACCCTCAATACCCCGAAAACAACGATAAATATACTCTGGTTTAACTCGAGGATTTCTCTTTAGATACTTCATCGCAAGGTCTCCTACTTCTTCAGAGAAGAACGATCCTTCATACGGTAGAGTAGCAATTAAACCTCCAGATAAATCTGCCAATATTTTATATTCTTCATATATATTTTCTCCCGCTAATCGCCTACCAGCATTTGTAAGTATTTCATCTGGAATCTGAGTACCAGAAGGGGATTTTTCTGAATGTTTGGCACTTGATTCACCAGCAGCGTAAACTAACTCAGCAATACCAATAATGTGTGATAATTTATCTTGAACATGGGAGGCTTTTTCAATACCATTATATTCAGCTACTAATGCTGCAGCAGAGGCTAAAACTTCTGACATTGCTGGTTTACAGCCAGTATATGTGTGTCGATGGTAATGTGCGAACATTAGGGCTAAAAAACCAGCATATGGTGTTTGTCGCGGATCACCATTACCATTGAGAAAAACTCGTTCATTTGGGACAAAAACATCATCAAAAATAATGAATGTCTCAGCATCTCCCATATTCCATCCTGGAGCATCTAGATATTTACTTTTTCTATAATATGCTGGTCTTGTTAGTAGTTTTACTCCTTCCCAATCACCAGGTAGGGCAAAAGATACAGCATAATCTTTATCTTCAGGACCCATATATCTACAAGGAACTACAATAAACTCATCTGCATACGGTGTGTTGGTAATATTAATTTTACAACCTCTAACAACAATCCCATCTTCTCTCGTTTCAATGACTCTTAAATATTGATCTGGATCTTCCTGTTGATGTGGTCTTTTTAAGCGATCTCCTTTAGCATCCGTCTGAGCACAACTTGCAACCCAATCATTCTCCTGAAATTCTATCATATATTTCTTGAATCTCTCATAGTGATCTGTTCCCAGAGCTTGATCCATCTCATAAGTTATAATTGAAAGGGCATTTAACGAGTCAATACCCATGCATCGCTGAATACAACCTCCAACACGATGACATAAGAGACGAGTCATTTTCTGCTTTTTTAAAAGATCATCTTCATTCTGGTGAATGTGACAAAAGCGATTAATCTTTTTACCGGTTAAGTGTGATGTTGCTGTGCATAAATCTTCATATTCCGGGTCGTGAGCGCGATCATATGTTTCCTTTATAATATTCATGCCTCCCCGGATACGAGGATCATCTCTACCAACCTTTTCATCGCCGATATATACATTCGGCTTCATTTTCTTTAAACCTTCAACATATTGTTCGAATGTGCGAATTTTAATCCACTCTTGATTTATGTGTCAAAATTAGAACTATTATAATATAAGTAATTGAAAAAAGATTATAAATTAAACGCCTAAGTTTAAAAATTTAGGAAAAAACGTTCTAAGGATGTAAAAAAAGAGTTGACTTACTTTCTGATAAAGAATGAAACCAATAATTTTAGATAGATTACAATTCAAACGATTTCGACTTAAATCTTCTGTATAATTTATCAATGATGGCATTGAAAGCGGTAACAACTCCTTGCCCTGTTTTTGCGGAAGT
>JBHLKB010000164.1:0-5871 GCA_048887205.1 Candidatus Hodarchaeota archaeon | reverse complement strand
TTTATAATTTTTATAATTTAAAAAAAATTAAATTGAAGAGATTTTTAAATAGATTATGCCTGAACCAACTCCTCTTAAAATTAAAGGTTTTGATCCTTATGCTGATTTAATTGGGTTTGAATTTACTAAATTTGAAAAAGGATATTCTCAATGTGTATTAAAAGTAAATGAAAATCATTTTAATCCACATAAGATAGTGCATGGAGGTGTCATGTATTCAATGTCTGACACAGGGATGGGTGCTGCATTAGTATCTTTATTAGAGAAAGATGAGCTATGTGCAACTGTGGAAATTAAAATTTCCTATTTTAAACCGGTTAGAGAAGGAGAACTTATTTGTAATACAAAAGTAATCCATAAAGGAAAAACTATTGGTTTTCTTGAATCAGAGATTATGAACGGTGAAACACTGATTTCTAGGGCAAATGGAACATACTCAATTTTTAAGCTTAAAAAGCCTAGAGAATATTGATAGTTTCATACTTTTTTGAAATTTTAATTTTAAAATAATTTTTATTTTTAAGCAATGACGAAAATTAGGAAAGGAAAAAGATGTCGAGTCATTGAAGATTATGATTCTCCTTACAGAGAACCACTTATAATTACTAAAGGTGAAATTTTAACAATAGAGGAAAAGGAAAGCGAATGGTCTGGATGGATTTGGTGCACAACTAAGTCTGGAAAAAGTCGTTGGGTACCGGAAAGTTATCTTGAAATTCATGGGAATACAGGTAAGGCAAAACAGGAGTATAATGCAACAGAATTAAATGTTAATATTGGAGAGGAATTAATTATTGAAAAAGAAGAAGCTGAGTGGTTTTGGGTTACAAACCAACGTGGGAAAAGTGGTTGGGTTCCAATAAAAAATGTAAAAATTATCTAAATAATTTTTCTACAAATTCCTTAATTTTCTCCATGGCTTCCCTTGTTTCAGGTAATTCAGGAATGTTTTGAAATACATGTACTGTTTGATCCCATTTTTGTAGAGTGATATCTACGCCAGCTTCTTTAGCGCGTTGGAAAAATCTTCTTGAATCATCAAAGAGCATTTCGCTTGTACTAACTTGAATTAAAATTGGTGGAAGTCCCGCTAAATCAGCATAGAGCGGCGATACCGACGGATCATAAGGATCTGCTCCAGCTAAATGTAAATTAATCCACCAGATATAACCAGTATCTCCAAGCACAACATCAGTTGAGCTATTTTTAACGACTGATTCCCCTTTTTGTGCCATATCAGTTGAGGGTGAATAGCAAATTGCTCCTATTGGTAATGGTTCATTATCATCCCGTAATTTCAGGAGGGTTAAAAGTGTATAATAACCTCCAGCAGAATCTCCTGAGATAATTATGTTTTTAGGTTTAATTCCAGTTGAGAGGAGATATTTATATGCAGATATACAATCCTCCAAAGCTGCTGGATGTGCATATTCGGGGGCAAGACGATAGTTAATACTTAACACTCGCATTTTTGTCACTCTCCCCAAACTTAAAGTAAAGAGTCGATGAGAATTAAAAGAACCCATAATGTGACCTCCACCATGGATGTACAATATAACCCGCTCTTTATCTGCTTCAGGAACGGTTTGCAATTCTGCTTCTACACCTCCAGCATCTATAGGTTCGATTATCACTTCTTTAGGAATAGGATTCTCATTTTGAAATTTATCAGCTCTATATTCCATATAAAACCGTAGATATTTCAACTGTAATTGCATTTCTTCTTGCGTTAGCATTCCTTCTACATCTTCTCCGTTAAGCCAGCGAATATTCAATTCAGCTGTTCTCTCCCAAATAGGTAAATAATCAGATTTTTGATTTTCCTGATTTTTGAAAAACGCTAAATTTAATTCTTTAAAAAAATTTTCACGCCACTCTGCGATTTTTATTATTTCTGGACGAGTAATTTTTGATTTATCAAATACAGGCATTTTTTCTCACATTTTTTGTTTAGCTTTTAAAATAGAGATCATTATATTCCATTCGCATTACTTTTTTGTTTAACTTCCCTACACTAGTCCTAGGAATCGATTCTACGAACAGAATTTCGTCAGGAAGCTGCCATTTAGCAAATGTTTTAGCAAGATATTCACGAATTTCGTCTATACTCACAGTTTCAAATCCTTCTCGTAAAACAATTAAAGCTAAAGGTCTTTCATCCCATTTTGGATGTGGTATTCCTATAACCGCAGCTTCAAAAATACTTGGATGAGAGATTAATGTGTTCTCCATATCAATTGAACTAATCCATTCTCCTCCGCTTTTAATTAAATCTTTTATTCTATCTGTAATCTTTAGATAGCCTTCAGAATCAAGACAACCAGCATCTCCACTTTTAAAATATCCATCCTCTGTAAAACTGGTTTTTGTTTGAGGAGAGTTGTAATAGCTCTGAGTAATCCAAGGTCCACGTAAAAGGATCTCACCTGAAGATTTTCCATCATGAGGAAGATGATTTCCCCTTTCATCCACTATTTTAACATCTAAACCAGATACAATCGATCCTTGTTTTTTCTTAAGGGCCCAAAGCTCTTCTTCTGAGAGCTCTCTTTCAAGCCATGGTTTAAAGAAGTTTAAGGTAGTTATTGCCATAGCTTCTGTAGAACCATAGGAATGTATTATCTCTGCCCCAGTCTCATTCCAAAATCCACGCATTAGAGCAATTGGAGGTTCAGAACCTCCACAAATCAAACGTGTCGCTGTAAGATCTGGTTTATTCTCCATTTTTCTAATAAATTCAAGCATAGCCATGAAGACTGCTGGCACCGCACCAGAGACTGTGACTTTTTCCTTGACCATAATATCAGTAAGTTCTTTTAAATCCTCTAAATTCCATCTTCCGGAGAAAATCAGTTTTGCACCAGCATATGTCGCAGCTTGCGGTTTAGACCAACCGAGAACATGGAACATTGGTACTAATTGAAATACTACATCATCTACCCTCATAGGTAATTGAGCAGCAAACATTAATGCTTGAATATAAACATTACGATGTGAATAATAAACTCCTTTAGGTTTGCCCGTGGTACCTGTTGTATAGCAAGCAGCATAGGCTGAGTTTTCATCTAAATTAGGCCATTCAAACACTGGCGATGCATTATTCAAAAGATCTTCATAGCTATAAACTGGTTTGAGTTTTGTATTTACTTCATCTAAATCCTTCTCTGTAATAATAATATGACCTTTTAATGCTTTACAAAAGGGTGCAACAGATTCAGCTACATAAGTTAAATCTTCATCAACAATAATGAACTCTGTACCAGAATGATTTATTACATATGATAAATCTTGAGGAGCAAGGCGTAAATTTAAAGAAACCATTACTGCTCCTGTCCCTGGAAGACCATAATATATCTCATAATGTTGGTGATGATTCCACGCAAGAATTCCAACTCTATCACCCACTTTTACACCAATCGATTTTAAAGCATTTGCCAACCGTTGCATCCTTTCATATGAATCAGCATAAGTATAACGAAATAAAGTACCATCTTTTTTTCTGCTTACAATCTCCTGCCTGGCGAAATTTCTTATGGCATGTTTCATCAGATTTATAGCATTTAATTGATAGTTACCTTCTGGATCAGCGGGAAATCCTTTTACAACTTTCAAGTTTAATTCACATCTAATTTTTATTAAATATTAACCTTATTTTTATTTTAATTTATACTCTTTTTAGATATTTATTACGTACGTTATTATAAGAGTTATTAGAAGTTTATATTAATTGTAAAATTAGCAATAATAAAGGAAACTTTGCAATAAACAAGTATATAAAATTATGGTTAAATACTCAAACAGCCAACAGTGGTTTGAGGTCATAAAACATAAAGAACATTTATATATAATTCGAGAAAGACTTGATGAAATTGATCCTCGGTTTTATACAACTTATATAAATTTATACCTAATTGTCGGCTCTCAATCTGGTTTATTGATTGATACTGGATGCGGATTATTTCCGCTTAAACCAATCATTAATGATTTAGGTTTAAATAAAAAATTACAAGTAATAAATACACATTCTCATTTTGACCATATTGGTGGAAACCATGAATTTGATGAAATCTATATCCACAATGAAGAAATGAAATCACTTTCCACACCCTTTGACATTACCTTCCTGCAAGATTCACCTAAAGAAATAGTTAAACGTTATGAAAAAACAAATTTTACAATTCCACCTGCTAATGAAATTAAATCCTTAAAAGATGAGGAAATTATAGATTTAGGAAATATTACTGTTAAAGTTATTCATACACCGGGTCATTCCTCTGGCTCGATTTGTTTATTAACTAATAAAAATGAACTTTTTACTGGTGATACAGCGCATTATGGAATAATGTATTTAGAAAAGAAGGATTTTCCAATTATCCTCTCAAGTATTTTAAAATTATTAGAACTATATGACGATAATGAGAAGATAAAACTTTATCCTTCCCATGAAGAGTTTGAAGTTGATAGAAAATTACTATTAGATCTATTTAATGGTATAAAAAATATTGAAAACCTATGGGAAACAAGAAACAGGGATGATTTTCTAGAAGCTTGGATAATCGATGATGGAAATTTAAAATATGCGATATTTTAATGCTTATGTTAATCCAAGCCATTAATAGGTTTTAAATAGCGAGGAGGAGATCGATTGAACCTTACAGCAGGATAACCAATAGTGAAAGTTCCCATCATATTTCCACTAATATTTGCTAGCTCTTTTATTTTTGGATTAACCCTCATAGCCAGTTGAGTCCATCCGTTCCAACAAGTACCTAAACCAAGTGCTTGTGCTGCTAATCTACCATAGGTAATTATAATTCCAATATTATTCGCTTGCATTTCAGAATCCTCCGTAGAATCCACAAAAATTATATGAGGTGCATCAAAATATACAGGACTTTGGAAAACTCTGCTAGTAAGCCGAAATAATTCTCCATATCTTTCGTTTCTTTCCGGATCGCTTAAAAGCGCTTCTAAGACTGCATCATTCAGATTTTTAATTTTATCTCGATCTGACAAAATAGAAAATCTTTCTAATCTTTTATTATCTGCTGTAGGAGCACGCGACATTGCTTCAAAAACTTTTTTTAGTATATCAGATGGCACTTTTTTATTTTTATATAATCTAATTGATCGATTTGCACTAAGAAACTTATAAATCGTATCGTAGGAAGCTATAGTTTCTGGTTTTTCAACACCTTCATAAGTAAATGCCTCTCCGATACCATCATAAAGGATGGCATCCTCAGGACACCTTGCTATACATTGTCCACATAGATTGCATTGATATTTAGGATTATCAACAAGGATGACTTTGTTTTGCTCTCTATCCTTCCTAAATAAAAGACAAGTAGTTAGACAAAGGTTGCAATTACTACATTTTTCATAATCGATGCCGAGTATTGGCATTAAATAACCACTTTTAATTTATTTAATTTAAAAAAGAAAATTTTTAATATCTTATAAAATCTTTATTTATCTCTCTTATGAATTAGTAATATCATCATAAGATTCGTTATCTCTTTTAAATTCAAAGGTAATAAAAGCAGTATCTTTAATACCAATTTTATTACCAATTTTTCTAATGTAATTTATCCTGTTTTTTTTAATTAGATCATTAACAATCAGAGTAGGGATTAAAGAGATTGCTAAATAAAAAGGCAATCCAAGCCATATAATAAGGCTTGGAATATTGAAAACATTTCTGGGATCACTAAAATTCTCAATATATCTTGTAATGAAATCTTGTACAACTAATATGTAAGTAATTATAGCAGCAATACCGGCATAACTTCGGGGAATAGTTTGATACCAATCGCCAATAGAGCGTAATTCAATTAGTTCATTAGATTCTACAATTTTATGTTTATTTGA
>JBHLKB010000163.1:0-5896 GCA_048887205.1 Candidatus Hodarchaeota archaeon | reverse complement strand
CCGCCATTTTTTGATATAGGTTTTATTAGTTCAATTAAACTTCCTGGTGTATCTGGCAATCTTACCTCTAAATTTATCATAATCTTAATTATATTTGATTTTATTTTCTAATTATGAATCTCTTGGTGAATAAGGATAAAATCTCAAAAATTTCAGAATTTTAATTCTGATTTCAGGATAAAAACCTAATTCTTTCATTAATATTTTTTAAAATCTAATTACATCTATTGAGGCTTTACCATCATTTATCCTCAAAAGATTTTTTTCTTTAATAATTTTACCTATAACTTGGGCATCCAATCCAGATTCTTGAAATATTTCTATCGTCTTTTGGCAATTATTTTCTGAAGTGGTTAATATATATGATGTAGTTAAATACATTTTGATGTAGGTTTCTAAATCATATTCACTTTCTACTAGTTTAGGTGGAATTTTAATCCTATTAATATTCACATCAGCACCTACATTTGAATATTTAATCATTTGCAAAAGAGTCCCGAATATTCCACCATTCGATATGTCTTTTGATGCATTAACTAAATGTTCTTTTGCTATAACATTCATAGCTTTCCTTTTCTGCAAAACAACCTCTGATTTTTTAAATGTTGTAGTATCATAATAATACTTACTGGCTTTTCCTACCTTTCCATCAAAATCAACAACTAAAATAATATAATCATTGATCTGAGCATTCCCTGCCGAAATATAATCTTCCTTTTTTATTTCACCTATCATTGTAGAACTTAATTCATAGCACTTACTTCGAACATTGGTATGACCTCTAATAATAGGCACTTGGAATTTATTGGAACCTTCACAGATTCCCTTTAAAAGTTCATTACAAGTTTTCAGATCTTTGACAGAAATGATTATGCTAGCTGCTAATGGAGTGCCACCACATGCATAAATGTCATCAACGCCAACTAAAATGGAGCTATAGCCCGCTCCGAATGGAAATTTCTCGATAAATGAAGTTCTAATCCTATCAGTAGTGACTAATATTAAATCTTCATTACTTTTTATTGAAGCTGAATCTTCACCAATATCAGTAAAAATCTTAGAACTTTTAAAAGAATTTTTATCTATATATTGTACAATAGGATTAATCTCTTTCTTTTCAATTATATATTCATTATTCCTGATACTTTCAGCGATTTTTTTAAGAATCATCTATGATTTAAATATAAAGCTATTAATAATTAAATTTGCATAAATTAATTTAAGAAATTTAAAACTTAAATTAAAAGAAAAATTAGGCAAAATAATGGAGGATTTACTCAAAACTTCAATTATCAAGGGATTTGTCTTTAGTGTATATGGTGAACTTGGCCCAACCCCAATTTATTGTTTCCCTAATTATGTAACTGAAAAAGAGTTTAAAGAACTTATTGCTGAGTCAAAAATACGCGAGAATCTTATTTTAACATATAGAGATATCACACAAATTTCTATTAAGAATTTGAGTCTGTTTATTAGCGATAAGATAATTTCTGAAGAAAAAGATCTTCGAAAAATTCAATATTTTGCGATCTTACCTTATCCAGATTTTAATACGACTTCTCTTACATATTTTCATTTTGTGTATACCAATTTTTCTGATCTTCCTATAGCAACAGCATTTTCAATTTTAGTTGAAGAAAATAGTCGTAGTTTTTTATATAACAATATAAATAGAATTAAGCCATTAGTAATTGATTTTTTTGAGAATTTTGATAAACAATTATATAAATCTTACCCTCCTAGTGAACAAATTAAAGAATCATTTC
This sequence comes from Candidatus Hodarchaeota archaeon, assembly GCA_048887205.1. Taxonomy (GTDB): domain Archaea; phylum Asgardarchaeota; class Lokiarchaeia; order Sigyniarchaeales; family SOKP01; genus Loki-b32. The sequence goes on along the minus strand of JBHLKB010000163.1, from coordinate 4,130 downwards.
ATGAACTTTTATTGAAAATGATTGAAATCGAAAAAAATCCATCAACACCTATTACTACACACAGAAAAATGAAAATTTTATTTGCTGGTTTAGATGATAGTGGTAAAACTAGTTTTTTACTTTCAGTAGATCGAAAATTTAGTAAATTAATAGGTTTAAAACCAACTGCAGGAGCAAGTATTAAATCAATAGAAGCCTTAGGGGCAACAATATTTTTATGGGATTTAGGTGGTCAGAGAATGTTTCGAGAAAAATATATTGATAAGGCAGAAATTTATTTGTACGAAGCAGATTTACTTTTCTATTTTATTGATATCAGAAACAAAATACGATTCGAAGAGAGTATCGAATATCTTCAAAAATTAAAAACAATTTTAAAAGAATTTAATCAAGATACTCCAATAGTATATATCCTCTCAAAAGGAGATACGGATATCATAGATTCAGTAGAAATAAAACAAAATATTGAGCTTATCAAGAAAAAATTAATCGAAATTACTCCCAATGAATCGTTGGAAATCTACATAACGAGTATTTTTGAGATTTTTACAATTTTAAGAGCATTTTCATCAGGTATTGCAAAATTAAGCCCAAATCGAGAATTGATTAATCATAATCTAAGAAATTTTTCTTTAACAACAAATACGTTTTTAACGTTATTATTAAGTATTGATGGTTTAGTAATAGCAGATTTTTATGGTACCGAAGCTATGAAATTAATTCCGATTCCAAAATCGGAAATAATGAATGTATTTGAAGTTTCAGCACCCCAATTCACTATGTTATTTAAGATCTTTGGTAAATTTAAAGCATTAAAAAAAGATGAAGCTACATTTAAAGTAACCAATTCAATTATTCTATTCAAAAGAATTCAAATTGAAGAAAATGTTATGTTTCTTCTTTTTCTACTAGATGACGAGAAAAAGAAAAAGGTGATTAATAAGGAATTACCAGGATTCCTAAAACACACTAATGACTTGCTTTTGCGATATATTGCCTAAAAAATTCTCATTTTCTTCTTTTGAGATATCTTTATTTAGTGAATCTGATATCTTTTATAATAAAAAAAGAAGTTAATAAAGATTTTTGAAAAGAAATAAATGTCTAGGGAGAAGATTAAAGAGTATCCTCACCTTTAGTACTTAATCAAAAAATTGAGATAATTTTAAAATATTACTCTTAAAGACTATATTGCTTAAAATTTAAAAAATGACTTTTAAGGGATTTTTCTCAGAAATTTTCTGTCTTAGTACTCTTTTTTGATAATATGAATTGACACCAGAAATTAGAGCTATTGAGGGGATAACACATTTAGCAAATTTAATTGGTCCAAATAAGATAAAATCACTAGGAGCAGCAGCACAATACGTCATTATTGAAGCAATTGCCCCACATCGAGCACTTTCTCCAAATTTTTTAACATACTTCCACCCATAAATCGCATTAGCAGGAGCGAACCCAGTTGGCAGTCCTAATTCGGTTTTAACTAATCGATTGGTTACAAAGTTGATAGAAATTGAAGGTAAATCTAATACTGCTGTGTCTACGATATAATTTTCAATTCCGGCTTTTTGAGCTTTAGGAATTAAAATTTCTTTTAAGAATTGTATTTTCTGTTTTGGAAATATATATTTATTACCAAATGTTAGTAATACCGCATATTTTACTCCAATTTCTTTCAATTTATTTAAGCTCTCCTCATTAGTATTTTCATCAATACTGTTTAATATAGCTCTATCTAATAATCCTATTTCGCGTAACCCTTTCATAGCTGGAATTCTGGAGGAATCATTTAGCCCATCAACTAAAAATGGATATTCTACATTATCTGCAATATACTCACACTCTTTTATAAGTGCCTCAGGATATGACCCTACGATATCAATTATTCCTTGTTGTTGAGTATTTTCAATAATTTCAGTGAAATCATTTAACTCTTTTTCGATAAGATTCTTATCAATCTTGCCTGTTTTTTCATCTAATAGTGCTGGATGGTTTGCATAAAAAACGGTTCCAATCAGTACAATTGGATTTTCTCCGGGTTGGCCTCCAATCGTAACATTACTTATTTGTACTATCCTTTGTTTAGTTTCAAAACTTAGCATATTTCATTAAATCCTTACTTTTTTATATAATTGATTAATAAGGAGATGATCCCGTTCTTTTATTTTTCTAATTTGATTTCAGAATTACTTATGTTAAAAGGTTTATCAGCGATGAGTAATTCTATAAATTCTGAAACTTTCGTATCAGGAATAACTAATTCATCTTCTTTTATTGTATATCCAAACTTTTCTGCCCACTCAGATATTTTTTGAGAATAATTTTTTCTCTCCATTCTTAAAACTTTACGCATCAGGTTTAACTTGACTTTATTTGAGGTTTCCACAGCTTCTTTTATCTTTTCCTTTCTTTTTTGCTTGATAGGTCCACTTATTAGTGTTCCAGTATAGATAATTGATAAAATAAATTCGGGAATCCATTTATGCATCAATAAGACAATTATAGCTGCGATAAAAGAACTTGCTGCGCTTATTGAGAAATGTATATCCTCCCAATCATAACCAATATAATATAAATCAATCTGAATTAGCATGCGAATTATATTTACAACATAAAAGATAACTGAGGAAACAATAAGAGCTTTTGTTTTACGCCATATAATATCTTCCTTTGTAATTGGATCTCGACTATGAGGAGTAAAAATGATAATCCCTGCGAAAACGCATATTGCCTGTATACCTGTACAAAAAGTTTCAAAATATATTGGACTCTTACCTGGAATAAAAAACCTCCAATCATAAATTCCACTCGGTGCAAATTGAGCCTCCGCTCCCATATTAAAAAAAAGATTCAAGAAATATACAGTTTGCTTTACGACAATTTCATGAAGCCAGAATTGAGTTTTCCAATCAAAGAAAATATAGATAAGATAAGCAGAAATTGGCGCCCCAATAGCGAATAAAAGTAGAGATCTTATAGAAAAAATATACTTTTTCTCATTATATTCGATAATTGGTTTTTTATATTTGCTCCATTCTTTAAGCTTTTGCATCTGTAGTTTCCTCTTTTCGATTTGTATGTTTAAGATAGTAATGAAATCTATCTAATATTATATAGTTAAGAATAATTAACAATGGAATCATAACGAATCCAAGATTAAAAAAGCTCTCTGATTGTAATAATGGGATTGATAGCCCGATAATAAAAGCAAATAATAAGTTAAGTGTTAGCATTAACCAAATGTATATTTTTTTTAAAATCAATTTCTTCATCTTAGTTAGTTTTACTACGTTAATATAGAATTACAAATTAAACTTTATTAAAAATCTTTATTAGGAAGGTTAAAACTTAATTCTATTTAATTTTATTTATTATATAATTTTGGTAAATGGTTCAAAATGATTTGATTTTCCTTATTTTTTAATTGTTTTTAAATAATTCATCTCTGAAAAGCTCTATTTTGCCAAGAAAGAATAAAAATAAGATCTTTACTCAAATTAAGGTAAAAAAGTAGAATTAAATAGAATGGCAACTTAATAATTAAGTGTTAAAATTTAGGAGTTACAAAAATTTAGGAGTCCATGCATGGTTCTTGATGTAAAGCCAGAAGATAAAAGAAGAAGCTTAACCTATAGTATTCAAAATATTGTTGTTAAAACATCATTAAATATTGGGGAAGAACTTGTTTTAAAAAATATTCATATAAAAGAAAGCAATACTGAGTATAATCCAGAACGCTTTCCAGGTCTTTTCATGAGGTTTAAACACCCAAAATGTGTGATTATTATTTTCAGAAATGGAAAATTGATTTTAACTGGTTTAAAATCATTTAATCAAATTAAATTAGTAATAAAGTTGCTGGTTTTAAAACTTAATAAAAATATTAAGACACAATTAGATACAAATTCAATCCATCCAGAAATTGTGAATATCGTTATTACTGCTGATTTCTTTAAACAAATCAATTTAGATTTAGCAGCAATTAAGCTTGAAAATACAATATATGAACCTGAAGTGTTCCCTGGCTTAGTTTTTAACTCATCTAAACCAATAAAATCTGTTTTTTTGATATTTAGCACTGGTAAAATCGTTTGTACAGGAATCCGTGAGGAAAGTGTAATTGAACC
>JBHLKB010000162.1:0-5910 GCA_048887205.1 Candidatus Hodarchaeota archaeon | reverse complement strand
TTTGAGCTTTTTGAAAATGAACTTAACCAAGTTAAAAGATTTCAAGATGTAAGAAGATTTATTCTTAATTTAAAAGAAATTGTTCCTGCAGACATTACTAAAGAATTTGAAGCCATGGGGACACACTTAGAATCAATGAAATCAGAGATAGCGAGTAAATTCGAAAAACAATTTAGAGTAGGGGCATTAAGTAGTATGGCTGAAAAAATTGTATCGAAAGTAATTTCGGAACAATTTACAAAAATAACTAAATCCTTCCGAGATAAATTCGTACAAACAACCCAGAATATGCTTGATCAAGTTATAAATCAATTAGGGAATATTACTGATACTGCTGGTGAAATAAGTACTGATTTAGGTACTGTTTTTACTGATATTGAAACTGGAATGATAAATACTTTAGATGATTTGGAAAGCAGAGTCTCAGGAGTTTATGATGATATTCTTTCTGGAATCGCAGAACTTAAAACGTTATTTCGAGAGGAAATTTTTGAAACGATTCAAGATGATATTATCAACAATATTATCAATCAATTAGAAAGCGCCGAGCTTACTATGAACGAATTTTGGGAGCGTTCAAAAGAAGCATCATTGTTAAGTTTTAAAGATGTATGGTTTGTTCGTAGTGTTGAAGGGATGATGGCACAAATAAACGCAGCACTATCAAGAGTAAAAATGCGAGTTCATATTGTAGCTCCTAAATTGGAGGATATCGATTTAATTGCTTTGTCACGATTAAAAAAACATATCAATATTAGAATATCTACAAATTTTGATTTAACTGATCCAAATGATCAACTAAGATTTAAACAGGTAGTGGATTTTCCTAATATTTCAATTAGGCATTATTCAAGAGAAAATTTATGGTCAATAAATAAGGATTTCGAAGAAGTCGTTGTATGTGTTGTATCAAAAAAAGGTGAAGGGGAAATCGAAATTGCTGGAATGGGATCGGTGTTAGAGGAACATGTAAAACTGTTTGCTGCTGTTTTAGAAGATGTATGGATTCAAAGTAAAAAATTTGAGCAAGTAGAAGTTTTACAAGCAATAAAACAAGCACCTGTAGGGATTATACCACAAACACGATTCCAACAACCTATTACTAGGCCAACACCAACTATACCTTCACAACCGCTCCCAAAAACTACTGAAACTCCTGAATTACCTACTGAAGAATTCATCAAACCAACACCTTCAAAAAATATAGAGCCCCCCATAAAGCCTATGAAAACGCAACCGGATATTCAATCTGCAGCTGGTATATCAACAGATGGTTTCCTATCGAACCAATTTGATAAAATATTGAGTAAGATTGATACTTTGCCAGGGGAGCAGATTGGCTTACTTTTAGAGAGATTACAAGATGATCTCCTTGAAAGAAAAGGTTTCAGTGCTGTTTTAAAGCAAATAAGAATGGGTACTGATAATCTCAAAGGAAATAGGAATTTGCTAAATGACATTGAGAAAGAGGAATTAAGAAGTAAAATAAGTTTTTGGAGAAGTAAATTAAAACTTTAATTTGAGTATACCTTTTTTTTCTCTCTTATTGCCACAGAAATAAATTAAATTACTAATCTTAAATGTTAAATTAAATTCTAATTTATAATTTTTAAAATTCTATTTCATAGAATTATTAGAGTTTTTTTATCAATAAATAATGTGTAAGAGAATGAAAAATGAAGTATGATAATAAATATTCTATTGATCTTGAAATAAAATATAAACCTTTAGAGATAATTGATATCTCCCAATTAATAGGAGAATGTAAAAAAAAATGGCAGAATTTATCCCTCTGTAATGTAAATGATTCTGTTGTTAGATTAGCGGTTATTGAAGGAGATTTTCATTGGCATAAGCATCAGAAAGAAGATGAATTCTTCTTTGTTATTGAAGGATTACTTGTAATTGATTTGGAAGATAAAATAATTGAACTAAAACCTAAACAAGGTTTTACAATACCAAAAGGTGTAATGCATCGAACAAGAGCTCCTTCTCGTACATCAGTACTATTGATAGAAAAAGGTACTATTAAACCGACAGGAGATTAAAAGAATTTAAAACAAAACAGGATTTTCGACTCCTAAGTATTTTTCAACAACATCAAAGATTTCTTCTTTTGTACCGATATACCCAAAAAGTTGATGTTTCGCTTTTCCATGAGATGTATTATCAATCGTTTCAAATTTGTTTAATTGAAGTTCAATCTCTCCATAATTCAACATAGGTTTTTCTGGTGATTCCGAATTATATGATTGAATAACTCCTATCTCAGAATCAGGATGATCTCGAGCTATATCAAAACATTCATTTTGATTTCTTGGAATATCATCAGATAACTTAACTAAAAATCCGTAATCTTCGCTCTCTGGTATCTTTAGTATATATCCAATTTTAGCAGGTCTTGAAAAATCGATATCTTCAGGACGAATAGCTATTTTATAAATATCATCTACATCAATTTTAAAAGATACAGAATTATCCCCAACCTTTAAATGATCCTTAGAGACAGTCCGAAAATAAGAGAGCGGCATTGGATTTGGTTTGGTAGGGATTAGCACTGTTCCCGGATTTTTTGGGCCACCACTGATGATTGTTGCTAAGCTCCACCCATTAATTTTAAGGTTTGGTCTGTAAAATACACAATCATCGAGAAATTCAATTCCACAGTAAGATAAGCCTGTTTTATATGGTTCCTCTATTAATTTAAATTGTCTTGTAATTTCTCCCTGATATCCTTGTTTAGTTCTATGATTTAAAACAAAAATCTCACTTGAAACTGTACATGAACTGACAGAGCTTGCTAAGAGTTCATAATTTGCTGGATCTAAACCGTGAGGGGCTTCCCATTCTCCCCAAATATCTGGTTTCTTATAAAAAAAATCACGTTCAGGACTAATCCAATATCTATCTCCCCCAATTGCTCTGTTTCTGGTTTTTATTGTTTCTTTAATTTTGGGATTTATCCATAATAGACTATAACAATGCTCTATCGGGAAAAATGCTAAAACGCGCCCGCCATATTCTGAAATTATAATAACTGCTTCATTTGATTTCAATTCAACTAAATTTGTACTATCTTCAACTGCAGCAAACAATGAATCCTTAGTATAATAATTCATACTTAAGCATAATAATCAATAATTTAAATTTGTAATTTCAGAAAATAAGAGACTCTTAGTCCTTAAATATATCTTGAAATTATTTTTCTTGCACTAAAAAGTTTAAATTCTTTGCGAATGAAATAATTTAATTAATAAAAAGAGGGAAATAATATTATGCCTAAAATTAACCATTTTGAAATCAATGCAGATGATCTCCCACGAGCAAAAAACTTTTATGAAAATGTATTTAATTGGAAAATTGAAAAATGGGAAGGTCCAATTGAATACTGGCTTATTACTGCTGGTGATGAAAATGAAGAAGGAATTAATGGAGGTTTACAAAAAAGAGAAAATGAGGATGATCATATTTTTAATTATGTTGGCGTGGAATCGGTCGACGATACTATTAAAAAAATAAAACAGAGTGGTGGGGATATTTTAAAACCTAAAAGTCCAATTCCAGGAGTTGGATATTATGCATTCTTCAAGGATACAGAGGGTAATAGACTAGGTATTATGGAAGAAGATGAAGATGCTAAATAAAATTTTAAAAATCTATTTTTTTTTTTCTCTATAATAGAATTTAACATGGTTCAAATTTGAAACCACAACACTCGCAAAGATTTTCAAGATTTTCAATGTATTTTAACATTGAATTATACCATTTATTTAATAACTTTTTGAACTGGATTTTTATTGAATCCATATTTTTAGCATTATAAACATAAAGATATCCTTGTTTTTTTGTATCTTTTAACCCTTTAATATAAGTATAATCTTTCATTGATATTGATTTTCGTTCAATGAGTTTTAACTCAGATAAATCTTGAAGAGCTCTTTGAATTGAGCTTCTATCCATCTTTAAAGTATCAGCTATTTCAGATGTTCTTGCATCTTTATTTTTTAATAAGTATCCAAGCGCTTTAGATTCAGTTTTATTTAAACCTAAAATACACTTAAATAATCGTTCGCTGGAAAAGACTTCCTTTTCGTCCAATAACTTATTTATCTGTTCAAATTCTTTTAATTGCTTTTCAAATACTTCCATTAACCATTCCCTCAAAAATGTAAAAAGAATATAAGGAAAAAAAGAAATAAATTAATTTATTTATTAATCTAATTTTTCTAAAACTTTTTTCATACCTTCATAATTCATAGCGCCAACAATCTTATGTATTACTTCTCCATTTTTAATAAATACAGTGGTTGGAATTCCAGTTATTCCATATTTCATCGCTATTGGGCCATTCTCATCTACATTGACCTTAATGAATATGTAGTCTTTTTGAAATTTTTGTTGAAGTTTCTTGAATATAGGAGCAAAGAACATACAAGGTCCACACCAAACCGCCCAAAAATCTATAATAACTATTTTATCAGGGTACTCTGTCAGAATTTTATTAAAATCTTCAGGAGTATGTACCTCTATTATACTCTTTGGCATTGTTTCATGTTTTAACAGAGATTCAGCTTTTTTAATTCTCAACATTTCTAATTCCTTATCGGTTTGTTCCATCAACTTTTCACATTAAACCATTGTTTAGTAAGTTGTGTATTTTTTTCTCACAACTTTCTATAATTATAAAATCAATGAGAGTATTTAAACGTAATTATAGTGCAAAAAAATTCACTACTTCGGAAAAAAAAATAAAAAAAATAGAAAAGAATTTATTCTATAGTTTCGGCAATTTGGACAATTTCTGGTATTTCTGCTTCTTTTTCAATTTCTTCGACTTCTTCGATTTCTTCAGTTTCCGCCATTTTTTGTCTATCAATTATTTCAAGTTGTCGGATCTTTGTAAAATACCATATAAAAATTGGAAATACAGCCCCTACTATGGCAAAGATAAGAAATAGATTGACAATTCCCATAAGTTCCGCTAATGGTCCTGCTATAATCGCTCCAATTGGAGCAATTGCCATCGAAATCATATGATCAATTGACATTATTCTACCTATTTTATCCTTAGATACGACTATCTGTAATATCGCTAAATATGTGGAAACTGTAATCGGAAAAAGAAGCCATCCAGAGAATAAAGAGATTATCATGAGAATGAAGTTCCCTTTAGGTGCGAAAATTGCAGGCAACATTCCAATAAAAAATATCGAGGCACCAATTATATTTATCTTTATTTTATGTTTCCAAGTTTTCTTAATTGACATAATTATAGATCCGATGATATTTGCGACTTGAGACATTGTCATTATCATTGCAAGATCAAATGCTGTTCCATCATGAGTATACCTAATAAAGTAAGGAGTTAGTACTGCCCAAGGTCTATGAAGAAAATTCCATATCATCGCAAGCATAATCATTGCCAAAAGTCCTGGTACCATTTTAATTGTCATTAAGCCTGTTTTAAAATCTTTGAAAAATGATTTCTTTGTAGCTTCTTCTGTAATTTGTTGCACTTTAGGTATTTTTATAAGCAACAATGGGACAAGAGCTATAACAAATGTTATTATGTCAATAAGGAAAATTTGCGTTATGGGAAAAAATGATAAAAGAGTTGCTGCAATCATTGGACCAACACTAAAAATCACCCCAGCAAACAAGAAATTCATACCGTTAATCCTACTTAAGTTCTCCTTTGGAACCATAGCAGGGATAAGAGATTGAACTGTGGGGTATTGGAATGCAAATAAGGCAGCAGCAAATGTATTTGCTGTTAATACAAGCCAAATGTTTTGGAAATCAAAAAGGAAAAAGATAAATAGCAAAAATGTTAGAAATGCTTGTAGTGTATCAGAGATAGCAATAATGACTTTTTTATTCCATCGATCTGCAATAACTCCTGAGAAGGGG
>JBHLKB010000161.1:0-5915 GCA_048887205.1 Candidatus Hodarchaeota archaeon | reverse complement strand
ATTATTTCTACTTATAATTAGTAATCCTCTTTTCTTCGAGTATTTTATTTTTGAAAACTTGATAAAGGTTTTTCTAATACTGATTTCAATCCTTTATGCAAACCTTCCCAATAGCTCTTAGATAGAGTCTTTTTATATGTTCCCTTTCCAATTTCATATTCAATTTCAAGGTATTTACCTTTTGTAGGATCCACCCCAATCTGGAAGGTGCCTTTTAGTTCTGGTGCTTTTCTCTGTAGATATGAGTCTTTTTTATCAGGACCCAAATTTAATTGCCCAGAACCCTCTAAAATATTATTCTCCAATTCTACAATTGGTAAGCCTCCCATAAATTGTGCACAAGTTCCCTGAATTAATTCTTTAATTTCCTTATCATCCCATTCTGGATTACAGAATATGACCTGTTTTTTCATAATTAGATGAATCTATGATGATATAATATTTAATTTTTTACATTTTTATGAAATTTCTTGCTTACTCTCAAAAGGTAAAAAATCGCTGTTTCCAGATATTATACAATTTTTTCTTCATATTTTGTTAAAATCTAATTTATCAAATACTGGACTACTGTGAACTTATTTTTCATTTATAACTTAATATTATTGAGAAAAAGTAGGTGATCTTTAATATTAGAATTTTTACGAAAGGAAATGCCGGTATAGTTTTGTTTGTCGGTTGTATTCAATGGTTGATGATGCTGATTATATTAGAAAGCTTTCAACCTAACTATAACAGTTCTCTACATTATGTAAGCACTCTAGGGGTTGGTACAACTTCCACTATGTATAATATTTCAATAATATTATTTGGTTTAAGCGTGGTTTTATCTTCAATTATTCTTTATAAAACTCTTGGTTTGAAAATATTTAATCTGTTCTTATCTATTACTGGTTTATTTGTAATAGGGGTCGGATTATTTCCTGAAAATATAAGACCTATAAATGGTTATGTCACAGCATTTGCTTTTATTTTTGCAGTTATTACTAATATTATCTCTTACAAGGCGTCAAATCCTCCATTCTCTTATATCTCAATTACAACAGGCATAATTTCTCTTGGGTTGTTAATATTATTTTTTCCTTATTTAGGATTGCCAACAGAATCAACTATAACATTTTTAGGGCTAGCAAAGGGAACTATTGAACGAATTATTATCTATACTCTTATGTTTTGGATGGTGAGTTTCAGCATATATATTACAAGATAAAGAATATAAATAAAACTAAATTTGAAATTTTCTCTTTTTAATAATTTTTCCCTCTCGCTAAAATCTCCCATTTAGCAACCACGTTATTATCTTTAATAAGAGTAAAAAAATCATATAGATTTACTGTCGTACAGATGTGTGTGGGAATAATTTCAATCTTTTGTCCTATTTTAAAATTATCTTGCTGCCCAGATCTAAAAATTGAGTGTTCTTCTGTCATTACTCTAATCCTACACTTAGGATAATTCTTGAAAATAGGTTTTCCATTATCAGTAGTGGCTGCTTTCAATCCAACATCAATAGTATATAATCTTTTTCCTGGAATATTGGTTATTGTACATAAAATAGATGTAGCTATTTCAAATTCCGGAACTATTCTATGATGGTGCTCATCATTAAATATATATGTTCCTGGTTGAAGTTCAGTGATGCCCTCATATTTTGCAGAATACTTATAAGTAACTGAATTACTGGCAGTTAAGTAATTGATATTGAAACCATTATCGTTTAGCAGATCTCTTGTATCAACTAAATGTCTCATGCATTCTTCTGTTTGCTTTTTTCTTAATTCTGGATCTTTTATTGAAATTAAGTGCCCTTCATATCCTTGAAGACCTGCCAATTTTAATCCCTTTTGTTTTTTTATGAAATTTCCTAATCTTAGTGTAGGTTCTCCTGGTTTAACTCCATTTCTACCTAAACCAACATCGACTTCAATTAATACTTCTAATTCAATCCCTTCTTTTAAAGCAAGTTTATTCAAATCTAATACATTTTTCTCGGAGTCAACACACACTCTAACTAAAGAATGTTTATTTAGGTTAACCAATCTTTTGATTTGATTAATATCGATAACTTGATTTGCTATTAAAATATCGTTAAATCCATTTTGAGTAAAAATTTCAGCTTCTCCAACCCTCGCGACACAGATCCCTTTAGCCCCAGCGTTTAATTGTAATTGACCAATTTTAGGACATTTATGAGTCTTCACATGCGGACGTAAATCGATATTGTTTTCTTTCGCGAATTTAGCCATTACTTCAATATTTTTTAACATTTTATCGTAACTTAATAGAAGAGCTGGCGTAGAAATGTTATCTTTCCAATTTTTTTCCAAGAATGACAACTCCTTTATTATTTAAACATTAGTATTCCTACGTGGTTTCATCCTTATAATGACCCGAATTATTAAATTTTTAGGATTTTATAAAAATTTATTAACAAGAAATAAAACTCTACTTTTTCCTAAATTTAATTCTTTCTATAAAAAATTATTTAATTTTTTATTATCTGAAGTCTTATTATTATAATTTTATATTTTTAATTATGATAAAAATATCTTCTGAATATCAAAAACTTACACCTCTGTGGATTGCAGTCTTTGTCGACATTTTAGGTTTTAGTATAATCCTGCCGTTTTTACCATTTTTTATAGCAGAATTTAACACTTCGCCTATAGTGATCGGATTCCTTTTAAGTTCGAATGCTATATTTGGATTCTTTTTCGGACCGATATTAGGTAAATTAAGTGATAAGTATGGTCGAAAGCCTTTCATGCTAATTTCTCAAGCTGGGACGCTATTAGGATTCATAATATTGATCTTTGCGAATAATATTATTCTGTTATTTATCGCGAGAGTAGTAGATGGAATATTTAGTGGGCAATTCCCGATATCCAAGGCAATCATTGGTGATGTTGTACCTCCAAAAGAACGACCAAAACAAATGACTAATATAGGAATTGCGTTTACTCTTGCTTTTTTAATAGGACCCGCAATTGGCGGATTTTTATCTCCATTTGGAATAATGGGTCCTGGGATTGTAGCAAGTATATTAGCTGGATTTACATTTATTTTTACCGCATTCTATCTGAAAGAAACATTGCCCACTAAGATTGGTGTTCAGGAGTGGGCAGAAATAGAATTATATACACAATCTACTGAAAGTTTTACCAATGAATTTAAAAAGAAAAATTCATCGATTTGGAGAAATAAAAGAAGCATAATCCTCTTAATCCAATATACTTTTCTCGTAGTAGCTGCCGGTATTTTTCAAACTACTTTTAGCCTATTTGGAGGACTTCGTTTAGGATTAAATACTCAAACAATTGGGATTCTTCTATCCCTAATGGGGGTCTTTCAAATAATTTTCCGAACATTCTTCTTTAATAAAATTCGAAATGGACTTGGAGACCCTAAGACAGCTATACTGGGTTTAGGTAGTTATATTATATCTTATTTCCTGCTAGCTTTTGTTTCCCAAACCTGGCAATTAGTTTTAGTTTTATTCTATATTAGTTTTTCTGGTGCTACTTCAAGGGGAATAACTATAGGCTTTACAAGTCGTTCAGTTGATTATCTAAATCAAGGAAAGATAATGGGTATAACTTCTTCTATCGATAATTTATCTCAAATAATTGGTCCTATAATTGGGGGATTTTTGTTATCATTAACCGGCAATCTTCCCTTCGCTCTTATGCTAAGTGGTTTAAGCATTTTACCTTTTATAATAAGTTTCCAAATATTAAAATTTGGTTATGACAATAGAGAAAAAGACAAAATAAATGCAAGTCCTGATTTCATAATCAAAGCTCAACCCCAAAAATGAAAAAAATTAGAGTACCCTTTTCATAAGTCTCTTCAATTTTTAGAATTATAAATAACTTGTTTTATTGGATTAACTTTTATAACTGTTATGCGTTGCCTAAATAATAAATTATTAACATTGCCTACTTAAGATTTAATTATTTATTAAGTAATATGAATGAAATAAGTAAAATAGTAGAGCAAGGATATAATAAAATCGCTGAAGATTATTATAATCATAGGAATTTAAATAAATTTAATAACGAATTAGAAGAATTTGCATCTCTCCTTTCAAATAATGCCCATGTATTAGATGTGGGATGTGGTGCAGGCATTCCTACAGCCAAATTCTTAACAGAAAGAGGAATTCAAGTAACTGGAATTGATCTATCTGACAAAATGCTGAGTTTAGCTCGAGAGAATGTTCCTAGTGCTGAATTCATTAAAATGGATATAAATAAGTTAGAATTTAATGAAAATACATTTGATGGTATAATAAGTGTATATACACTTTTTCATGTTCCTAAGGAAAAACACTTTGAAATATTCAAGAAATTTTATAAAATACTGAAATCGGATGGTATTATATTGATTAATACAGGTATCTCAGAATCAGAAGGAAAAAGCAACTTTTTTGGAGTTCCAATGTTCTGGAGTAATTTCAGCCCAAAAACTACTCTTAATCTCGTAAAAGAAGCTGGATTCTCAATCATCTTTGATGGTATATTAGAGAGAGGTGGAGAATTACAATATTGGATTTATGGGAAAAAAAAATTAGTTTAAATTTAATGAACATAAGTATTGAATTATGAAGGAAAAAGGAAATAAAAGATTCAGTTCTGCGGAAAAAGTTATTTTATTTACTGGTATTTTATTGATTGCATTATCTTTTATCAGTGAAATAAATTTCCATTATATTCAAGGATTTAGACCAGGTTTAGTAGATGAAGATTTGTTCTGGAGAGCTGAAATTACTGAGGTTTTCAATTCTATGAGTTTTCTTATTTTAGGATTAATATTAATAATTACCGCTTTTATCCTTTCAAAAAGAAGGTTAAACATCAAATTGGATTAAAATATTACTTCCCATTTATTACAAATTTAATGAAATAACTCTCTTATGGCTTTTCTGTTAGCTCGTATTCTTTAATATATATAGCATCTAAAATCTAAATTCAAACTTTTACTGAGTTGACATAATTATTTTTTGTAGATTTATGATAATAATATCTTCTTAAGGAAGATATCAATTTTAAAAATTCAAACAAACCAGAATTAACCATTAAATCACATTTATATAATTTTTTAATTATATTAATATCAGAACATCAACTAAAGCATAAATTATAATTTTTAATATCTTTAATCATACTCTTTAGAGGTTCCCGTCTTGTCAATAAATAAGAATAATTTGTTAACAGAACTCTTTACAAATTTCATAAAGATAAACAAGGAAGTTGAAGCTATTATTGTTTCTGATCAAGATGGATTAGTCATTGCTGGTGAACGAAGGAAAGATGTGGATATGGAATTAGTTTCAATTATGACTGCAATAGTTAATCCTGTTATAGAGCGATTTCGCAGTGAATTTTCGTATAAGAAGTTTGGAACTGCAAATTTTGATACTGAAAAAAATCGAATTTTATTTATTTCTATTACGGAAGATGTAATACTAAGTTTAGTTATTGAAAATCTTGGTTCAATTGAGAATATAACTCCCTACGCGTATTTTCTTGCAGATAAAGTGTCTCAGATTCTCGTCGCAACAAATGAAGATTTAATTGAGGTGTCGATTCCCAATTTTGAATATAAAACAGAAGGATATTATAGAAGTGATAATCAAGTATATCAAATTGGCTTAGAATCTGGGGGAGAATATAGGTTCAAGTTTATTGTTATAGGGGACCATGAAGTTGGTAAGACTTCGATCTTACGAAGGTTTGTAGAGGGAAGATTTTTAATAGATTATCGTACTACAATCGGATTGAACGTGTTAACTCATAACTTTGAATTTTTTGGTAATGAAATTAGCCTTTTTCTTTGGGATATTGGAGCTCAAGAATATTTCAAAAGATATCGAAAGGCATATTATAAAGGGGCTCAAGCTGCTTTCATTGTTTTTG
>JBHLKB010000160.1:0-5948 GCA_048887205.1 Candidatus Hodarchaeota archaeon | reverse complement strand
GCTGAGAATGTAACCTCTCGTACAGGATATATTGGATCAAAATGATAAAAAATGTTTGCTCCTTTGTTTATTTTTTTCACTAATTTACCTGTTGCTGCAATTACGAAATCACTTGGTGCTTCAATAAAGAGATTGTAATAAGCAATATCATAGTAAAATGGATCGCCTATTGAAAGGTATGGATCTGTATTCCACCCATCGTATTCATCATAAACGCATGGGAGAGGATAAAAACTCGTAAATTTATAGATTCTATTAGGATCACTTCCATGGGAATTTGCTCGATCAAGACCACCATCAGGAATAGTTGAATTAAATAAAATCACAAAAGATACATTTTGAGAGGGCTCTAATATAGTATCAAGATGTACCCACATTGTTTGATTAATTGAATATTCATCAAAGATTAAGCTAGTATAAGGAGCATCAAGATTGGTAACATTTAATATGTCTATATATCCCATTCGGGATGCATAATCCATTCCTGATAAAAAAATATGAAATGGGATTTTTGAAAAATTCTTAGGATCGTTATTATAGAAATTAACCGTTAAATTTCCCTGTACAGATGATGTAGAATCATCAAATATTATAGAAAGGTTATAATATGAATATTGTTCAGCATCTGCAGTTAATTTTGGAAATTGGTTAGGCTTTTTGAAACAATTATGATAGGGATCTAATGAACTTTGCGATGCATCGAAAATAGCAGTAAGAGCACCAATCTGAAAAATTGAACTAAAAAATGAGCTTAAAATGATAATTAATGTTAACAATCTATAGACTTTTTTAATAGTAATCACCCTTTCTATCAAGAGAATATAAGTTTTTACAAAATTTTAATCTTATTTTAGTTTAACTTAACTTTTAATATTTATTAGTCTGTTAGATAAGTTACTGAATTTCATGTAACAAAACATCAAAAAATTATTATTCTAAACTCCATTATTCATTGATAGAAAGATTTAATTAGATTTAATGGAAAAAAGCTGGAATAAATTTACTTATCAAATTGAAATAATTCAAAGAAATCAGCTCGGTTTAAACTTAGGAGGTAATGTAAAATTGAATAATGAAAATAAAGATTTTGATCAACATGAATTAGAGAAAATTAGTATTAAAAAGATGAGGGCAATGATGGAATCAAAAAAAAGAAAAGAAGCAACTCAAGAAAAGATTATTTCAACCTCAGAAAAAGTAGATTTTGTTTTAAAAATTGTTTTAGCTTCAGAAGCGTATAATCATTTAAATAATCTAAAGATTAATGAACCATATGTTTATCAGACTATATATAATGAATTAATAAGCCCAGATGTGATCCAGAATATTGATTATTTATTGGCAATAATTAAAAGTAGAGGAGGTGTCCCAAGAAAGATCCCTCTTGATGCGATCATATATTTAGAACGGAAAGCTAAAGGCATCAGAAGTAAAATAAAAGTTCAACGAGGTGACGACATAATGGACTTAAGTTCTTTTCTCAGTAAAGAATAATAAAAATTTACTGTTCTCTTCCAGAAATTATTGCTACTACTTCCCATTCATTATGAGGAAGAGAATTTGCAGTTATATCAAAAAATTGGAAAGCGAATGGTCTACCAAATATTTGTTCAACCATAAAACTAAACGAACTTATTGTAAATATAAAAATTCTTTTTAGAATTGATTCTGTATTTGTATTGATATTAAATTGTTGCAAAATTTCTTCGACAACTTCAACTTCCTTATCATTATAGTGATATTTAAAAATTAATTTAAAGTCAACTGGAGTTGGTGCCTCTGGTTCTGAAAATGTTAAGCCTCTCTTCCGGAAATGAAAGAAAGTATTTAAATAAAAAGAAAAAATCTCCTCATAATGATCTTTTAAGAGATGAGAAATGCGAGATCGTTCTTTATATTCAGGCCAATAATTATTCATTAATTCCAAAAGTCTAGGGTAATTCTTATATTTACTTTCACTTTCTTTTTTTAAATAGTTAAGAAGCTGGTTCTTAAGTGGTTTAAATTCAGATTCTCGACCGACTCGGGTTATAAATTTTCGAAAATTAACACTCATTCTTTCTAAGTAAAAAACAATTTAATATGAACTATTATTAAAAATATTTATTTTTTTCTATGATATTTTGATAATACAAGTTCTCATATTTATTACTAATTCTTTTCCAGAATTTATCAAATATTAACTAGAATAATAAAAAAGAGATGTGATTAACTTTATTATAATTAATTTGATTTGTAATTTTCATTTCACTTATGGTTGACAAAGTAGGTTTAATTTATACAGAAGAATACCAAAAGTACAATTTTGGGAGTGATCATCCTTTAAGGCCCTTAAGACTTCAATTGACATACAGTTTAATGGAGAAATTAAAACTCTTAGAACATAATAGACTTACAATTATGGAGCCTAGAATGGCTACACAACAAGAAATTGAAACAATTCATACTCCTCAATATGTAGAAGCCATCAAAAAATTGAGTGAAAATCCTAATGATAATAGTGTGATTCCTTATCGTTATAATTTAGGTCCTGGAGATAATCCTATTTTTAAAGGAATGTATGAAGCATCTGCTATAATCTGTGGAGCATCTATTATAACTGCAGAAACTGTTTGGAATGATGAAGATTTCAAAATTGCATTTAATCCAGCAGGTGGACTTCACCATGCGATGAGAGATAGAGCTTCAGGATTTTGTATTTTTAATGACATTGGTGTTGCCATTAAATATCTTAAAAAATTACAGAAAGATATTAGAATTGCTTATTTAGATATTGATTGTCACCATGGTGATGGTGTTCAATGGTTATTTTATGATGATCCCAATGTTCTAACAATTTCATATCATCAAGATGGAAGATATCTCTTCCCAGGTACTGGTTTTATAAATGAAATTGGTGAAGGCGAAGGAAAAGGGTTTTCTATTAATTTTCCTCTTATCCCAGGAACAAATAATAAAAATTTTATAAATTTATTTAGAAAAACAGCGCCAAAAATATTGGAAACATATTCACCCGATATTTTGATTACTCAATTAGGAGTTGATACATATTTTGATGATCCCCAGACACAAATGGGATTTTCATTGTCTTTATATAGAGATATTGCTCAGACAATTAAGACATGCGCTCGCGAATATTGCCAAAACAAATGGGTAGCATTAGGTGGAGGAGGTTATTTAATAACTGCAGTACCCAGAGCTTGGACATTATTTCTAGCCAGAATGCTCAATGTTGAATTAGAAAATAAATTACCAGATAGCTGGATAGAAGAAGTTAAAGAGAAAGTTCCTTATGAAGATACTCCTTATTTATTATGGGATAAAGGAGATATGGTAGAAGTTCAATGGTTATCTCACCCAGAAATAGCCAAGAAAATTATCGATTATACAAAATCTTTAATAGAACTTACTAATGAGAAGTATCTCCCTAATTTAATTAAACATTAATTAGCTCTAATTAATTTCTAATTTAATTTATTGATCTTCAAATAAAATTCAACTAAAGAATTATTAAAAAAATTCAGGAAAAGTTTTGATTTAAAGTATAATTTCAAAACTTCAAAATAATTTTGTCGTATATTAAAGCTTATTAAAATTATTTGAAATTATAAGATTATTATGTCAAAAAAGGAGTAGGAAAGAAGCGGAAACCATGAAATTCAAAATTGCAAAAAGAGGAGACGTATTTATCTAATAACAGGGTTAAGGGTTGAGGTATTTAGCCGGTTTAACGGCATTAGGTATTTTCCAACGGGGAGTATCTCTCCGCATTTTAAGAATATATTTTAGTTTCATGGTGCTCCGTTCTCTTTAATATTTTTTGACAATATATGTTGAATTTTTTTCACTTATAAAAATTTCTTTTTTTTCATATGAAAAAATTGAAAATGTTGTCAAGAATATTTCATATTTTTAGAACACAAAAATAGCTATATGTCATCAATTTTTGTTCTTTTAAGGTAAAAGAATTAAATATTGATAGGAGCTTTAGGTACATGAGTTATTTGCTCACATTTTTCTTTAGCTATTACAATATCATCTTCCAATCTAATACCCCATTTTTCTATCCAATATAACCCCGGTTCGTTTGTATATACCATATTCTCTTTTAGTCTATAATTCTCAGAAACACTTAAATTAATCCTAGCACCAATATCATGTGATACAAATCCAAGCGAATGACCTAATCCATGAAAGAATAATTTCTTATGATCATAACCCCTTTCAGCTAAAAATTCACGACATTTTTTAGCTGGCAAGAAATTTGGAGTTCCATGAGTATAATACTTATTTGCGATGATTTTTGATTCATACAAAACATTGTAAGCTTGAATAAATTCATCTGGAGGATTATTCCCCATCCAAAATGTCCAAGTTATATCTGAGCACATTTCATTAATTTGCATTCCTGTATCAATAAGTAAAACACCAGATTCAATTTTTTTATTAGAACTATTATGATGTGGGTCTGCTGAATGTTTCCCAGTAGCCACTATTGCTGGAAAAGAGGGTTTTCCCAATTTTGAATATTCATACTCTATTTTTGCTTTGAGTTCTCGTTCTGTCATCCCTATTTTTACTAAGTCTGGAATCGTTTCTAATATTTCAATAGTTGCTTTGCATACATTTCGCAAATCTTTTAGTTGTTCTGGCGATTTAACACTTCTAAGTCCATAAATAATAGGAGCTGCGGAAATAAACTCTGTATTTGGTGCCAACTTTCTCAAAGCAAAATAAGCTCCAACCGAAAGGAAGTCAGCATCTGGAGTTCCTTCAGGATCAAAGACATTTTCTCCAAAATTGAGAGCAATTTTAGGTTGATTAATTACGAGCTTTATTTTATCAATTAGATCATTTAAAGTATTATAAGGAATTATTTCTGCTTTTATACCTTTTCTTTTAAGAGATTTTTTGATCATATTTGCTTCCATCACTACTGGGAAAATCTTATGATTCCCATCAGATGCGACATAAATAAAATGACGAGCATGTGATTCAACACCAAGCAGGAATCGAGAATTTATATCGCCATCATCATTGCAAAATATTAACCAACCATTTCCATTTAGTTCATGTAGGATTTGCTGAGCTTTTTCGAATTTATTCATATATCAAATCATTAAATGGTATCTAAATAATTTTATTAAAAAGTATTTTTATATTCCAACATAGAATAATAAAAATATTTATTATACCTTAGTCCATTAATTATTAAGTATTAACAAAAAAATTCAATCAAGTTGAGATGGGGTATGAGTGAAACAATTAAAGTTAAATTAAGTACTGGTATGGATGTTGATTTTGATAGAAAGGCTCCCAGTACTCTTTTTGAAGTTATAATCAGTGATATTCTAATACCTAAATACAAAGAAAATGCTGATTGGAATTTGAGCTTGAATATTATTATCGAGGAAATGAATAAACTGATAATTAAACACAACTTAAACCCTAAGTTAAAATTAGGTTTACTTAATCAAGTAGAAGAACATCTAGATAAAGATATTGAGGAACTAACTGGAGTTGACAAAATTGAAATATTGTTCTTGAATATGGATGATTACGTTGAAGATATAAGAAAATTAATACTTGCGGGTAAAGATAAAGCAGATCTTCGCACCAGTATGGCTCAACTAGTAATGCCATTGACACTTTTTGAATTATCAGAACTTTTTATTTATTTGGGTAAGCGAACTTTTCTAAAATAAATCATTTTTTTTTATTGAAATTTGCTTTAAATATGTGGAATTGTGCTTAGAAATGCAGTCAAAACAAAATAATAATAATTGTTATATTCATTAATTATTAAGAAATTGAAATTAAGGTTATTATTTATTTCAATAATAGACTAATTTATATCTGCTTCCTTTGCTGTTTTATATATATAATCAAAATAATATAAGGAAGCTGGTCCAAAAGCAACATGATCAGTTAGAATCCCAAAATAAGAC
>JBHLKB010000159.1:0-5988 GCA_048887205.1 Candidatus Hodarchaeota archaeon | reverse complement strand
ATACCCCAAGTGAATTAATCCCATTAAAAAAAAACATAATAGGAAATATGATTATAGTTGCACCTAATGAATATAGTATTCAGAAGAAATTGAATAGAATTGAAGCCGAATACAAAAAACAAATTGTTAGTAAAAACCAAAATTTTGTTAATCAAAACTTTATCATATTCATGATTTTCGATGGAAGCCTTCAGGATTTCCAAAAACTTGTTGTTGAAATAAACAGTATTGAAGAAATAAAGAACTTCAGATATCTAATTATAAATTAGAGTAACTCAATTTACTATAATTCTGAATTTATTTAATAAAAGGTTAATTTTCTAAAATTCAATCTTATTGATGCTTCTATGGGTAAAAATAAATACGGAAAAGCTTATCAAAAAGGAACACCGTCAAAGAATGTGGATGGGAGAAAAGCAGGAGCTCCAATTCGAAGTGGAAAAATAAAAGCAAGTCACATCTTAGTTGAGAAGTTTAGTAAAGCTCAAGAGATCTATGAGGATTTAAAGGCAGGGGAAAAGTTTGAACATTTAGCTAACCAATATTCCACATGTCCGAGTAAGAAGAGAGGAGGGAATTTAGGAGAATTTGCTAAAGGCGACATGGTATCTGAATTTTGGAATGCTTGTATAAGATTAAAAATTGGCGAAGTTTCTCAACCAATTAAAACTCAATTTGGATATCATATTATTAAACGTACAGGTTAAGTTCAAAATAGCCCAGCACGGATTCGAACCGTGGTCCAGGGGTATCTCTAAGATCTTCGATGTTTAGACTTATCAGGGCCCCCGATGCTTGACCTCTACACCACTGGGCTATATTAGAATTTTTCTTTATTCTGTATAATCTTATTTTTCTAAAAAAATTTTTGTTATTTAGAGAAATTATAAGTAAAGAACCATCAAAATATAAGATAAATTGATTTCTTATTTTTTTGTCAAATTAGATAAATTTTTATTTACTGACCACTATATTTATAATGGATTACACATCACTTGATCTGGAGGATCCAAAAAGATATCAGTTTCAAAAACTAGTTTTTAAAAAACCCCGTGTGACTGAAAAAAAACCCCGTGTAAACTGAAAAAACTTTTTTATTATATTCCTCCATTAGTGTAATCCACCTAAAATTATAATGTGATATAGACATAATACTTGTACAATCAATTTGTAATTGATTCTAATTTACCATATAAAAAGTAGTGTTATTTATTCTTATGAATTCTTTTATAGATTTCATTAAAATATTTATCAGACATTCCTGCGATGTAATCCCTTACTAAGAGGGTCAATTGATTATTTTTTTTAAGTGGTTTATAATAAGTACTATAATTCTGGTCATCAATATACTCAATATGGTCTTTAAAAACAGGAGCATTGTAATTTCCTTCCTCCAAATCTTTTAAAGATAGTTCAAAAATTAATAAGAATTTACTTTTTAACTTGTCTATAAAATTACTTTCAGAAGAATTACTTCCGAATAAATCTCTTCTAATATATATATTTTCATAATTAAATGCTTTCAATAGTTTTAAAGCTTGGAAAATTTCATCACTATATCCTATGACATCATTATCCAGACTGAAATTTAGCAGATCCGTTATTAATGTGTCTATAATTTTTGGGTTTGTATCTCCAAGAACCTTTTTACAATTATCAGGAATCTCTTTTCTTTTTATTAACTTGATTAAGATAGCATCTTCAATATCTCTTCCTATATATGAGATAGTATCTGCAAATCGCACAGCTATTCCTTCATATGTCATTGGAATTCTCTTAATTTTATTTTCGTTGAAGCAATCCTCATATTCTCTGAAATGATCTTCCCATGTCTTTCCATTTCTTTTTACAGGCTTCAATTTCTGCTCATTTACTTCCCCATCGTGACAAAGTATCCCATCAAGAACTTGTAAAGTTAAATTAAGTCCCTGAGCAGGTTTATTGGGAGTTCTTTTTTCTAGTTTAGATAACCATCGAATTCCTTGAGCATTATGGCTAAAAGTGCCCAAGTTGTATGTTTTGCTAATTTCATTTAGAATATCTTCACCTAAATGTCCAAACGGGGAATGTCCTAAATCGTGACCTAAAGCTATTGCTTCGATCAAATCAGTATTTAACCTTAAAACACGTCCAATTTGTCTGCTAATCCTAGATACTAATGTTACATGTAGAGATCTATGTGTGATATTTGCATTATTTACTTCAAAGAACACTTGTGATTTATCGATATAACGAGCAAACGCCTTGCTATGAACAATTCTATCAACATCCCTAAAGAAATCAGCTCTAATGTCTTCACTTTCTTCTTTATAATATCTAGTTGCTTCAGAGTCTAATATACCGTGAATTCCAACATTCACATCCCTTTTCATCCTTGTTTGTAAAAGATCAATTGTCCGTTTATCCATTTAATTAAAGATTTTTTTCTATGACTCTATTGATATATGATTAGATAGGTTATTATAAAGATTTTTCTAAGATATTACTAAAACTTAGAGATCTTGCTCTTAATTAGGTTAAATTATTTGTAATTTCATTTATCCTATCTTGATATCAATGGCATTATATGGACATGATTCTTTACATTTCAAGCAGTAATTGCATTCACCTTTTCCAGTGAAAAACTCAAAAGGTTCATCTAGCATTCTTATTTGTTTCGGGCATATTTTTTCACATACACCACATTCTGTGCGACCTAAACATCTAACAGGGCTTCTAGATAGCTTCAAAAAGGAATAATCACTTATCACAGACGCAACAGCTCCAAATGGGCAAAAATATCTGCAATAAATTCGGGGATACCAAATTGATAAAATTATAAGAACAAGGTAAAAAATAGAAATGATAAACACTAATAAATTTGCAAAAATAGGAGCTAAACTGCTTGTCTGAAAAATCTCCATAATCATTTTTGGAAAAAATACAAAAATGTATTCTGATAATGAAAAATATCCAAGCGGTTTAACCCCAAGATCACCTAAATTTTCTCTATATAATAGATAAAAAGAAAAATCTGTGGATTTTATAAACACTAGAGGGATAGTGAGAATAATTAAAATGATTATGATTACATACTTAATTTTTAATAATGATTTATGGGTATTGATTTTTATCGTTTTTTTGTTTGTTGGAATTGCAGCAAAAGCATCTTGAATTGTTCCAATTGGACATATCCATCCACAGAAAAACCTACTGGTAAATAAGATAATCAAAATTAAAATTCCTATAAGAAATATAGGAAAAATTCCCTCTGTAATAAAGAAGAAAATGTATTCTAGAAATCCAGCTCCATTTGAAATTGGATTTCTGGGAGAGTTCAAGATAGGAAGTACTTTTAACAGCTCATCAAGACTTAATAAATTAATAGAAAAGATCAATTCTATTATAACATAATTAATGAGAAGAAAGGCTATAATTTGTATGATGCGCCTAATGATAGTTATTAAATGATCTTTGATTTTAAAGTCTCTTATATTCAAAAATAACCACTAATCAGTTATTAAAAAAGATTAATTAATACTGTTTAAAAAAATTATTTTTTCATTTACAAAAACCAAAAGAAGAAAAAGATCTTATAAGAAAAGAATTCTGCGGCCTAAAATGAATTAAACTTATTCAATATAGTAATATGAAAACCGTTTTGTTTCAAATTAGTCAAATAATGGAAATAAGTGATAAAAAAGACTATTAGAGCTATTTAAGCAAGATTGTTTCCAAATTACGAGGACTTTTTGTACTTTTACGTAATTTCTTATGGATCATTGTTGAAAGACTTATACATTTGCTTTCTTCTCCATGATTAACGATAACTGTTTTAGGTCTTGGTTGAATTCTTCTCAGAAATTGAGAAATTTGACTACGAGATGAATGACCAGAAAATCCTTCAAGCGTAAACACTTTCAAGCCAATTTTTACTAGCTGAGTCCGACCTTTAGCATCTATATAAGTGAACTCTTTAAATCCGCGCTGAATACGATTCCCTAGAGTACCTGTGACTTGATAAGAGACAAAAATAAGAGAATTTTTGGGATCATTAGCTAATTCTTTCAAATATTGTACAGAAGGTCCACCAATTAGCATTCCACTAGTAGCCATAATTATACAAGGTCCACCTTTAATAATATCTAATCTTTCTTCTTGAGCTGAAACAGTTTCAAAATAATCACTTAGGAATGGATTTTTTCCTTGGTGCAAGATTTTTTCCCGTAGATCACTACTAAGGAAATCTGGATTAGCAGTATGGATAGCAGTAGCTTCACTAATTAACCCATCGATAAAAATTGGAACTTTATCAATAAATCCTTTTGAAATATATTCTTCTAAGACTATTAGCAATTCTTGAGCTCGCCCTACAGCTAACACAGGTATTAGAACCTTTCCTCCCCGTTTAAGAGTGGAATTCAAAATTTGTTTAAGCTCTTTTTCAGATTCTTGTCTACTAGGAATGCGATCCTGTGGACCACCATACGTAGATTCCAATAATAAACTTTCTATTCTTGGAAATTTGACAGCAGCTTTTTCTAATAATCTTGTTTTTTGAAATTTAAAATCTCCCGTATAAACAAAATTATAATCTCCTTTACCAAAATGTAAATGTATCATTGAAGAGCCTAAAATATGGCCTGAATTGTGAAGAGTTAATTTGATGTCAGGTGCAATATCAGTTACTTTTCCCCATGAGAGTGGAATTGTATGAAGTACAGTTGACTTAACGTCTCTCTTAGAATAGGGTAAGGGAGTCCCTTCTTTTTCACAAATTTGAATGAAATCTAATTGTAACATTGTGGCTAGATTGCGAGTAGGTAATGTGCAATAAACAGGACCACGGTATCCATACTTATACAGAAATGGTACAAGTCCACAATGATCCAAATGCGAATGGGAAATGATAACAGCATCAAGATCTCTTATTGAAAATTCAGGTACATCAAAATGAGGAAATTTGTCATTCGAGTTTCCCACATTTAATCCTACATCTAATAGTACATTGCTATCTCTAGTCTGCATTAATATGCATGATCTTCCTACTTCTCGAAAACCGCCCAAGGCACTTAACCTTATGTTAAGATCCTTAAAAAGTGCAGGTCTATGAATTCTCTTGCCAATATTTAGTAAAATATCTTTCTGGGTTTGTCGTTCCTTTTTAAGCATTCCTCTAATTAATTGAATTGTCCTTGAGGCTAAGGGAGGTGTTCGTATAGTTTTGGGTTGCCAAAATGTATTTGATCGTATCTCTTTTAGATTAATTCCTTTTTTGCCAATTACGAGCCCCGGTTTCCCGGACTCAATTATTATTTCTCCTCTTGTATGATCAAATTCAATATTTGATATCTCGGCATCTTCATTTACAAGATTTCTAATATAAGCCTCAGTTTCAGCAGGATCTTTACGTTTATCTACATTCCACCGAAAAACAACACGTTTTCTCATAGTTTTTGCTAAATCTTTTAATATATTGGAGCTTTCAATAGCATCCACATCTGAATTTTCCGAATAAACGGCAATTTCAGGACCTTCAAATTCGATTTTCTTCACAGAGATTTCTGGTGGAAGATTTTGGATAATTTCATTCTTAATTCTTACCAATTCGGTTTCAAAACTCATAAATCTTCATTATTTGAGTTAATTATTTTTTCTATATGAGAATTTATTTTTAAATCGTAAAATTTAGAAGCGAATTCCTTTATTAGTTAATTTATCTTTCTCGTCAATATGACTATATATCGATGTATTTATTAATAACACTTGAAATTTCATCTGTATGTAGTTATCTTCTTGTAATTTGTAAATGGTTATTTTTAATAAATAGTATTGCATTCTCTTACAATATAGTCTTCTTTCAGAAGAGAATAATTTTCAGAATGAAATATTACTAAATTTCTAAGATAGATATAAATTAATCAAATAAAAATATTATCATTATTAAAAAATTAAAAAAATTTTATATATAGTTTTTCCAACTTAATAAGTCTTCATTAATAAGTTATA
>JBHLKB010000158.1:0-6025 GCA_048887205.1 Candidatus Hodarchaeota archaeon | reverse complement strand
ATGTAGACCTTCCAGAATTCGATTATGCTAAAGCTGCTGAAGCATTCGGTTGCTACGGTGAAGTTGTTACTGATCCTGATGAAATTAAACCAGCTTTAGAACGTGCTAAAAATTCGGGTAAAGTTGCGATAATAGATGTTAAAATAGCACAAACTATGCCCGAAGGCACGAAATTAATGGCATCAATGGGAGTTCTATAATTCTTATTTAATTCTATATTTTAAAGCAATAATAAGAATTCTTTTTCTATTTATATCTATAATTAAAGGATTAGTTAATTTTTTAAATTATTAAAAATGATTGTTATATCAATTCTTTAGAAATTATTAATTAGGGGAATTTTATGGAAGAAGAAAAAAAATTGATTAATGGTGGCGATGTTTTAATAAAATGCCTACTCCAAGAGAATGTTAAATATCTATATGGGGTTCCAGGTGGGCAATTTATGAATATGTATGACGCAATTTATCGTTGGGGGAGAGAGAAGGGTATCAATACAGTGCTTTTTAGGCATGAGTCAGCTGCATCTCATGCTGCCGATGCTTGGGCAAGAGTAACTAACACTCCAGGTATTTGTTTTGGAACAGTTGGTCCAGGAGCAGCTAACTTATTTCCTGGAGTAGGACCAGCATGGGCGGATAATATTCCTGTTATTGCTATTGTGCCTCAAGTTAATACCAAATATGAAGGTACATTCACTTTACAGGGCGGCGTAGATCATATTACAATGTATAAACCATTTACAAAATACCAAAAAAGTATAAGAGAAATAGAAAAGATTCCAGATGCGGTTCATAAAGTATTTCGGGAAGCAACAGGTGGGCGTCCTCAACCCGTATTATTAGAAATTTATGAAAATGCGTTTGCTGCTGAGATTGAAGAGGACAAAATCCCAATTAACCCTAAGGAAAGTTATAGAACCATAGCGAAACCTGCAATAGAAAAAGAACTAATAAAAAAATCATTAGATTTATTATTGGAAGCCGAAAAACCTCTAATACTTTCAGGTGGAGGAATTTCACGGGCGGAAGCTTGGAATGAGTTACAAGAATTTGCGGAATATTTGCAAATACCTGTAATGACAACAGTAATGGGTATTGGAACAATTTCAAACAAGTCAAGATGCCTTGTAGCAAGTACTGTAGGTGGTTTTGGCAAAAATGTTTCCCTCTATGCTGATGTAGTTTTAGCACTTGGATGTAAATTTTCTTTTACAATGGGTCATGGTGATGAACCATTTTGGAAAGATTCACAAAAACTGATTCAAGTTGATATTGATCCAACAATAATTGGCCATGAAAAACCAATAACTTTGGGTGTAATTGGTGATTGTAAAATATTTTTAAAGGAGATTCTTGAGGAAGTTAAGAAAATTAAAAGAATTGAAAAGAGGGAATGGTTGGATAATCTTGTTAATCAACGTCAAAATCATATTAATAGATATATTAAAAAAGCATCAAGAGACAAGATGCCAATACTTCCAGAAAGATTAGTAAAAGATGTATATGAGTTTATGGATGAAGATGCTATCTTGATCATTGATGGTGGAGATATTGGAGTTCACGCAGTAGAACAAATTAATTTTTATAAGCCTAGATCTCCTCTTTCTACAGTCACTGCTATTGGTATGGGACATATAGGTGCTTCTGTTCCTTATGCGATTGGAGCAAAATTAGCAAAACCTGACAAACAAGTTATTACTATTTCAGGTGATGGGAGTTTCATAATGAATATTCAAGATTTAGAAACAGTTGTGCGTTTAGGATTAAATGTGATATTTGTTATTGGTAATAATAATGCTCATGGAATGATAAAGTATTGCCAAAAATTATTCGCAGGTAAACGCTACATAGACGCAGATTTTCCTGAATTCAATCATGCTAAATTAGCTGAGGGATTTGGATGTTACGGTGAGGTAGTAACAGAATCAAATGAAATCAAACCGGCCTTAGAACGTGCTAAAAATTCAGGTAAACCCGCAGTTATTGATATTAAAATTGAACAATCATCACCAGAAGGTACAAAATTAATGGGATCAATGGGAATATTATAATTTCTTAATATACTTTCTTTCTTTTTATATCTCATATAAAATTTTATAATATTAACATGAATTATAATCGAATGATGGATTATGAAAGCTTTAACCATAACTGCAGAAAAATTTCTTAAATTGCTTCAGAAAAAAAGATTAGATCCAAATTTCAAACCCAAAATTTATGAATTAGTGGAATTTGAGGATGTTCCAGAACCAGAATTAATTAATGATAATTGGGTAAAAGTTAAGGTTAAATTAGGCGGGATCTGTGGAACTGATGTTCATATTCTAGAAATTGAGCAATCAACCTACCAGTTTAACTTTGTCTCAAGCTCGGGAATTTTAGGTCATGAGATTGTAGGAGTAATTACAGAAATAGGTGCAAATGTAAAGAATTTTTCCATTGGAGATAGGGTTTTGATTGATGAAGTTCTTAGTTGTGAAGTAAGAGGACTTGAATTGTGTAGTGCATGCAGAGAAGGAAACTTTAACTTATGTCATAATTTTGATAAAGGTGATATTTCACCTGGATTTATGATGGGTTTATGCAAAGATACAGGTGGGGGATGGGGAGAATATATTGTTGCACACAAAAGTCAAATTTTAAAAATTCCAGATTCAATTTCTTTTGAAAAAGCATTGATTGCTGAACCTTTAGCAGGGTCCATCCATGGCGTTTTAAAGAATGTACCTAAAGATGAAGATACAGTAATTATTGTAGGTTGTGGAGTAATGGGATTATCTACTATAATAGCCTTAAAATTATATTCTAAATGCAAAATCATTGGTATTGATATAGGGCAATCTCAAATTGATCTAGCTATAAAATTAGGTGCTGATGAGTTTTTTCTGGCAAAAAAAAGCTCATTTATAAGAAAACTGGCAAAAAAATTAGGAGTTAGAACGGTATCACCACCATTGCTGGATCCCATACTTGTTGGTGGTGGTGCGGATGTTGTTTTTGATTGTGTAGGAATAGCATCATCTTTAACAACTAGTCTTAGATTAGTAAAACCAAAAGGAACGATTGTTTTAATAGGGCAACCAGCTGAATTGGAAATCGATTGGACTCCTTTATTTATAAAAGAAATAGTAATAATTCCGTCAAATACCTTTGGGTCTGAAATTATTGATGGGAAGAGAAAGCGAAGTTTGCAAATTGCATTAGATTTAGTCTCATCTGGGCAAATAGATGTGGGTGATTTTATTACCCATAAGTTTGCATTGGAAAATTATAAAGAAGCATTGGAAGTAGCTTCCAATAAGAGTGAACATAACTCAATTAAAGTTGCCTTCACATTTGAGTAAAATTTCATTTTTTAACTGCTAAAGCATCTTGCTTAGCAACGAATAATTAAATAAAGACATCTCAGTTTCTTTTTTTATGATAATGGAACAACAAATGGAATTCCTATTTCAACAAATAAAACTAGAATTATCACTATTATATGTACAGTTATGGCTGCTGTGAATCCGAATATGATTCTATTTGTATTCAGAAGAAAATAAGTAAAGAAAAACATTAAGGATACTAAATAAACATAAACTAAAATGATGTCAGAGGGAGAATAATAATATTCTGAAGGCAAAGTAAAAGAAATGTAAATCAGTAATGAAATAATTTGGTATATTGAAATTATCAAAGGATATATTATGATCACTCTTTTAATTTTAAAATTTCTTAAAAGAATCGTTAATATTATACCTCCCAATGCTAAGTTTTGCCAGTAGAAATAAATAAAATCTAAAATTACAGACAATCCTGTATATGGTGAGAGTATTTGAGACATATTATTTGCGATTAGTAATGAAAATATTACAATATTAATAGTGACAATGATATATGCAGAAATTACACTCCAAATAATTCTTTTTGATAAAAATTTTTTCCACTTAAATCCGATGTTATCAAAATCTTGCCCAAATATTTGTTTTCTTGAAATCCCCAAAACTTTTTGATTAATAATGATCAATAACGCAACGTAAATAAAATTAATATTTAAGATACTTAGAAATTTATATATCTCTCTAAAAATTTGATTCGAATATAGAGAATGTGGAAATATAGGATAAGGTGTAAACCATATTAAAGAATTTAAAAAAAAATGAAGAATCAATAATAGAAATATTGAGATCCAAGATTGCTTAGTTTCCCATGGTTGGTATCCTTCTCTTAACTGATTAATTAAGTTTTTTTCACTTGGTGTAATTATTGGAAACATTTTGTTCATGATTAAAAAAACTATGAAAAAACCAACCACAATAATGATAAATAAAGATGCTAACATAATAATAACTCCTCCAGCTAAATAAATAAAGAATGCAAAACTAAGAAAAATGAAGTATAGGCTATATATCATAATGAAAATAAATATCCACTTGATTACTTTTTTCTCAGGAAAGACTTCTTCAACTAAAAAATATTTTTTCGATTTGCCAAAAAAGTAAACTCTTATTTCAAACATTATAAGTTGGAATAGCAGAACAATGGGTAGTCCTAATAGTGCTGTAAAAAATGAATCTAAAAACACAGTACTTCCAATATACATAATGGAAGGAGTTAATATTGTTATTGTTTGAATTAAAAACATTAAAATCAACTTTGCTCTTGCTTGGTCTCTTGGTATAATTGGTAATGATGTTATTACCGATGCACCAGATTCTTCCATATCCAATAGACTATGTACAATCATACCTGAAATGAAAAGATTAAAACCAATAATAACAAACAAATTAAAAACAAAATCGGTTTCAAATGGTGTTAATCCACCAATGTTAGTAATATTATAGGTAAATGTAAAAATAAATCCTATTACAATTGGCATTATAATTGATAAGAAATTTTTAAGATTACCAGTAGATATAATAAAATCTTTTCGAATGAATGCCCATACTGGAGATTTAATTTTAATTTTAACTGATTTCTTAATTCTTCCTAAATCTTGTACTATAATCTTTTTAAGTTTCTTAGATTTTGAGGATATTGTTTTTCTAATGCCTTTAATTGATTGTTGAGTGATCAACCATGTTAAGATTAAGAAAAGGGCAAATCCTATGATAATATTATACCATATATGAAATGGAATTTGTAGAGGAGAGATAAATGAAGATATAAAATACCCTGGAGCAATTGGAAAGGGAATCATGCTTAGAATAAGAATTACAAGGGAAGGTGATCTTGATCTCCCGAATAACAAAAAGAAAGTTTCCATTGATCCAAATGCCCATTGAATTAAAAAAATGCTTCCGATTACAATTATAATATAAATGATCAAATTAATCAAACGAATCAGACGTACTTTTTTAGAATTAAATTCATTAATGTTTAAAATTCTATTCATTCGTTCACTAAAGAGAAGTAGTAAACCAAATGAAAGTATTGTATCTAATATTGAGACACCAACGCAAATGAGAAAAATAAATAAATTTTGAGTTCCAATAAGCATCATAATAGGAAAAGCGAAGGTCACCACTATTAATGGAATGTCTAAACTACGAATAGCAGTTAAGAGTATCAATTTTCTTAATTTTGCTCGTGAAATTGGCAAGGTTTCAAACCATTCAAAAACACTTCCTGATAGAATCTTCATAGTATTTAACATTGCCATAAGAAAAAAATTAAAAAACTGGAATAAGAAAAACATACTAAAGAGTAGGCTTCCTGTGAATAAAACTAATTCAATTGGGATTGTACCTTCATTAATAAAATCTAAAACTTCAAAGTAAGTTAATAATGGTATAATTGGTAAAATCCCAAATATAAAGGCTCCAAATATTTTCGACAAAATAAATTTTCTTTTGAGAGATTCCTTGCTAGATGAATATCTTTTAAAATAGCGAAATCTTGTAGATTTTAATTGTTGAAGCTGTTCTTCAATTAAAATTTCATCTGAAGCAATTTTCGAGAGTATAAAAAGACTTAAATCTTTAGTTTCCATGAAGATTTGAAAATTTTTATTGTTTTAGTTTTATATTAGCTTTTCAATA
>JBHLKB010000157.1:0-6040 GCA_048887205.1 Candidatus Hodarchaeota archaeon | reverse complement strand
GTCCTTAATTCTTCCATAACCTCAACAATATCTTCTACATCTTGCTTTTGAATAATAGAATCTTCGTCAATATCTTTCTTAATTTCTTGAAAAGTATTTAAAGTTGAATCGAATTCAATAACTTTATTTTCTTGAAAAATCTTCTTAACTGAATTAATCATAAGTTCTTGAATGGACTTTTTGATATTAATTAAATTTGCATCTATATTTTCCAGATAGTTTAAAATTGGTAGAATTGGGGGTATAGATAAATAATGGGTTATCATTCCTTTCTTTTTGTCATCTTTTTGAATTATCAAACCTGCATTTAAGAGTTCATTTATACTTTCATTGAATTCTTCAGGGTTTGCTTTAGGCACTATAGTATATAATTCATAAAATGTAAGGGGTAATTTTCCTAATGAGTTAAGATATATCTTGATAGCATTTTCTGAAAGTTCCATTTTTCTTAAAAAGGCATCCATTTATTCTTCACCAATTCATCTTACATATTTTTGACTCTTTTATATGAAAATATAAACAATATGAATATATTATTTTTTTTTCTTTTCTAAAAAATTTTAAGGAGGTATTATCATTATTATCATTAATACTATAACAGATACTTACTGAAGTTTAACAAATAGGTGTGTAAAATTTGACGGAGGATATTTATTTTTACTTTGATCTAACTAAAGAATTATTAAAAAAAAAAGAATTAGTAAAAGCTATTAAATATTATATTGAGGAAAAAAACAAAATAAATATAAAAAGCCATTATTCGCTTCTGATTTTCCAAGAAGAAGGGAATCCAATCTTTATCACTGATAAAAAGGATTCTGAAATAATTGTTAAATCAATTGAAGAGAATTGGAAAACTCGCCCAAAAAAACAGAGTTTTTTTGAAAATGGATTGTTCTATATTTTTTCCTATATTGCTGAGACAGTGCGAAAAAAATCCAAATTTAATAGAATTCTTGTTATTACAGATACCCCCTCTGATTTATCTGAGGATTATCAAGAAGCTTTATTTAATTTAGTATCAAAAATAAAAAATTTTCCAACTTTTATAGATATTATTAGAGTATCGGAAAAGGATGAGCGCTTTTTTAGCGATGATGTAAAATTAAATATGCTGGCGTCGGATACGAAGGGAGGGATATTTTACATTCAAGATAAAAAAGAATTCTCTGAGGTTGTTAAAAAACTAGTAAAGGCAAAACAATTTGTCTCTACTTTTGTTGATAAACCAGATCGTATTAAAATTAGTAAAGAAGATTATGCGTTTTATAATAACTTAGCAAAATCATTAAGAAAGTCAGATCAATCAAATTTAATGTGTGATTTATGTAAGGAACAAATTTGCCCTATTTGTACAGATATTTACGATATTCCTATAGTATGTGAAGACTGCAATACAGGTTTTCATAATTGCTGTATTACAAATTATACAATTAATCATAATATCGGTATTCCTAATATCTTCCGTTGTCCAAATTCTAAATGTGACATGCTTTTAAAAATAGATGAGGACGAAATTATTGAAGTATCTGGGGAAGTTGAAGTAAGTACTGTAAAAGAATATTTAGAAGATGAGATAATTCTAAAGAAAGAAAAGCTTACCCATATCCCCTCTATGGAAAGAGAAATTGAGTCTAAAGTTTCAGTTGGTAAGAAATATAAAGAAGATGGACAAGCTAAGATAGTCAGAATTGGTGGATTCTTTGGAAAGATATACACAGTAAAGAAAGTTGATGATAAAATTGTGTATGAAAAAACTACTCATACAGCTTTTAAACCAGAAAAATCGGTGCAAAAAGAAGAAATATTAATATTAAAAGGAGATAGAGTACCCTTGAATGAAAAAGAAAGGAAAAAACCGAGTTTTATAATATGTCCCCAATGTGGAACTCAGATAATTTCACAAAATTTCAAATGTTCTAATTGTGGGTATAAATTAAAAACATAAGAAATAATATGGGTTTAATTTTACTTTTATATTATAGTCTTTTAATAAAAACAAACCAAAAAATAATTTTGTTAAAAGAAATATATTTGAATCTAGAATTATCAATAAAAATAAATAAAACTTCTGTTATTATTTTTTTAAAGTTTTACGATTGATGACAATATGTTAC
Source organism: Candidatus Hodarchaeota archaeon (assembly GCA_048887205.1). GTDB lineage: Archaea > Asgardarchaeota > Lokiarchaeia > Sigyniarchaeales > SOKP01 > Loki-b32. Next base: position 3,923 of record JBHLKB010000157.1, on the reverse strand, counting down.
CTCGAACTAATGCTGTGAATTCTGAAGAATTTATTTTTTACATTGATTTAATAACTAACTTCTTAAAAAAAAAGTCTCTGATTAAAGCCATAAGTGCTTTTATCAAAGAAAAAGATAAATTCAATATCTTAACCTCTTATGGAGTAATAATTTTCCAAAAAGACGAGAATCCTATTAATGTTTATGATTTAAAAGATTCGGAAGCTGTTTTAGCTACCATTAATGATGCTTGGGAAACACGAGAAAAAGAACGTAGTTATTTAGAAAATGGTCTATATGAGATTCTTGCATACATTTTTAGAAAAAGCCGAAAAGCAAGAAAGAATTATCGAGTAATAATTATTTCAGATACACCGAGTAAATTTTCTGAAGATTATTATAATGCACTATATGATTTATTGATTAAAGCCAAAAAATTTTCAGCTTTCATTGATATCATTCGTGTGGGAGACAAGAAATTTTATGAAGACGATGTGAAACTTAAAGTAATTTCGAGTGAGACACATGGCGGTACTTTTTATTGTCCAGATGAAAAATTTCTGCAAAATATTTTAGGTTCTTTGATTCAAAATAAGAAAGAATTTAAAATTATAAAATCTGATGACACTGAACAGGTTTTAGAGGATGATAAAGTTTTTTATGAGAGATTAGCAGTAGACCTCATCAGTCTTTCTCCTGAAGATAAAGAAATATGTAATGTTTGTGAACAAGAGTTATGCCCAATCTGTGAGGCTCACTCTGATGAAATACACAAATGTTTTAATTGTAGTGCTAAATTCCATAGTTGTTGTGCCGCAAAATATTCACTTGTAAAAAATATTGGTTTTAAACACGTATTTAGATGCCCTCAATGTGAAACACTATTAAAATTAGATGAAGAATTCGTTGAGATGATTTATGAAGAAGATTTAGAAGAAGAATTACCTGATATCGATTTGCAAGAACCCGTTTCAGCAGAACCTGTAAGTGTTGAGTATGAAGAAGGGCAATTAATCGAAGACTCCGAAATACAGGAAGAATTAATAGAAATAAGTGATGAAGAATTAGAACCTTCACCTCCCAATGAGATAAAAAGATTAAGGGTTGGAGGATATTTTGGAAAAGAAATTGCAATAGAGATAAAAGACATGAAAAAAGAGATATTCCCAGAAATTGCTGAGCCCAAAGATTCCCTAGAAACACCTATATCAATAACAACATTGAAACCACCAAAAAGAAAAGGTACAGTTTCAATAAAACTCTGCAAAATTTGTGGCACAACTATTCAAAACACTCCAAATTGTCCTACTTGTGGTGCTAAAATAGATTAATATTATTAAAAGGTTAAAGATCCAAGTTTTCAACAAGATATACCCCTGAAATCATCGTTTCTTTTACAGCGGAAAATTCTTTTTTCATCTTTTTAGCATATTCTTTTAACAATAGCAAAATTTGATCCAGTTTTTCTTTATGAAACTCTGATAGACTCAGTTTAAATACTCTTTCAGAATTATGATTAATAAAATGAACTTCATATAGAGTAAATGGTTTTGAATTTAACTCTATTAATTTTATTTCTATTTTTTTAAATTCTGACCAGTAAATTATAAAAAATGGCATATTTGGGATATTTATCTCAATTTCTTCCATAGAAATTGAAAATTTTCTAATCCCCGGATTTTTAATTACATTATAATAATAAAAAATACCACATAAAAATAAAATAATCAAACTCACAAACACACTAATAAAACTTCCAGGAATTAACAAAAATATATTTATTAATACAAGAGTAACTATTAAAACTAAAAAGAATGGATATGGAATTGAAATTTTGTTAAATTGTTCACCAGAATAATCAATAATATTAACTTTGTCTGATTCCATTACGCTAAACTTAAATTAATTAATTTTACATTTAAATTTTTATAAAACTTTTTACAAGATTTTTGATATTGTAGATTTAAGGAATAACTCTAAAATTTAAATATTCACATATTAATGTAATAATACATAAAATTTTCTGATGATATAAATGTTTATTAAAGAAGAATTAAAAACATTTCATAAAAATAGACCCAAATCGAGTAAACTTTGGCAAAAAGCTATTAAAGTTTTACCAGGCGGGATTTCTCATAATATCCGAACTTTTGGTCTTCCACTCATAGGGGCTTTTCCGGTTTTCATTAATTCAGCTAGTGGTCCTTATCTAATAGATATAGACAACAATAAGTATATTGATTGTTGGTGTGGTCATTTTGCTATGATTCTAGGTCACAATCCTCTCGAAATTCAAGAAACCATCAAAGATTATTTAACAAATGGATGGCATTTTGGCACAAATACTGAATATCAGGTAAATTTAGCAAATACCATAGTTCAATATAATCATAGTGTTGAAAAAATAAGGTTTTGTGTCACTGGAACCGAAGCAACAATGTATGCTATACGATTAGCTAGGGCATTTACAAAAAGAAGGTTAGTAGCGAAAGCGCAGCTTGGTTGGCATGGTGCTAATGATACTTTGTGTTATGATGTAGGAGGAATAAATCGTGGAGAAGTGCCTCCAGGTCTTCTAAATGCGGAACAGGCAGGGATTCTAACATTTGAGATCAATAATGAAAGTACTTTTGATTTAATCAAAGAAAATTCCAATAATCTAGCTGCAATAATTTTAGAACCCGTTTTAGGAGGTGGTGGCGGATTCCCTGTTGAACCAGAGTTTTTAAAGAGATTACGAGAAGAAACTGAGCGATATGATATACTTCTTATTTTTGATGAAGTTATTACAGGATACCGTTTTACTTATGGTTTATTCCAAAATGAAATAAAAGTATTTCCTGATTTAACTACTATGGGAAAAATTATCGGAGGGGGAATGCCAATAGGAGCTGTTGGTGGACAAGAAGAAATTATTGAACAATCCCGCCCTGAAGTAGAAAATCAAGTGTTAATTGGAGGTGGAACTTTTTCTGGGTATCCTCTCAGTATGATTGCTGGATTAAAGACATTGGAATTATTAAAGAATTCTCATCAAGAATATCTACGAATAAATCAAGAGGGTAATAGATTGTTGAAAGATCTAAATCAATTTTTTAATGAAGAAAAACTCCCAATTATAGCTAAGGGACATAAATCAATAATCATGCTTCATGCGCTTTCGAAATGGATTGAAGATCCTTCTATAAGAGAAATAATTGAATTTAAGGATAAAAAGCGAGAAGGGTTACTCCAATTATCACTCTTTAATCGGAATATTTCAGGTTTGCATGGTTTAGGATCTTTATCTATGGCTCATACACATGACAATGTAATTAAAATACGAGATGTTGTAGAAGAGATTGCTAATCCTGTTTCTCAATCAATGAGTAATTAGAGAGAAATTTTCAGAAAAGGGATGATTATATGAATAAAAGTTTTACTGTTATTCAAGTAGGATTAGGACCAATGGGGAGATTAATAACGAGCCTCCTTCTTAAGCGTAAAAATATTTTACTAAAAGGAGTAGTTGATATTAATCCGTCGCTTTTAGGTAAGAAGTTGAGTGATATAGTTGATATTGAAGGTGATGCAGATATTTCAGTCGAATCGAATTTAGAAATTTATCTTTCTAAGGAAAAGATTGATGTGGTTATTATTGCTACAGCCTCTTCCCTTAAAAGAGTTGCGCCTTTAATTAAGCAGGCAATTAAGAGGGAAAGCAATGTAATCTCTATTTGTGAAGAATTGTCATATCCATTTGAAATGTATCCTACACTTTCAGAGGAATTAGATACATTAGCAAAATCTAAAAATGTCACAATTGTTGGAACAGGAATTAATCCTGGTTATCTTATGGATTTACTACCAATTGTGATAACAGCTCCATGTCAGAATGTTAAATTAATTAAAGTAACGAGAATGATGAATTCAGCAAAAAGAAGAGAATCTTTTCAACGAAAAAT
>JBHLKB010000156.1:0-6072 GCA_048887205.1 Candidatus Hodarchaeota archaeon | reverse complement strand
TACAATCATTAAACAATGTGAAAAAAAAAGAAATCAGACATTTTTATTATCCTCAGGAGCAAAAAAATTTGATGAACTATTAGGAGGAGGATTTCAACTAGGTAAGAAATATTTAATCTTTGGAACAAATAAAACTGGTAAAACGCAATTATGCCATCAACTATGTATTCAAACCAATATTCAATTCTCGAAGTTTATTAAACCATCATCTAAAGATAGTAGACAATTTATTTATTATTTCGATACTGAAAACACTTTTCGTCCTGAACGGTTAAAAGAACTAACACAAACTTCAAATATTGAGTATAAAAAAATTCTTGAAAAAATCTTAGTATCTAAGATAATGAGTAATTCTGCCTTATTACTTGGATTAAATGAACTCGAATCTATTCTCGATTTAAACTATATGAGCGTCCTCATTATTGATACTATAAATAATCATTATAGTTCTGAATTAGGTGATAAAAATATTTCTTCGAATACTGCTAAAAAAACCTTCTTAAAGGTTTTAAAGAAGATTAATACCCTTACAAAAAACTATAAATTAATCACAATAGCAACAGCACAAGTCACTTCTAAATTTACAGAAGGAAATTCAATTGGGGTTCTACCTGTTGGCAATAAAATATTAAATCATTTTTTCTCAGAATACATTCATTTGGATTATAAAGGTGAAGATAAAAGATATATTCATATAGTAAATTCACTTAATCTTCCTGAAAAAAGACTGCTATACAGAATAACTTCTGCTGGAATTCAAGATTACAAAATCTAGAATTACGTATTATAAAAATTTAAAAATTCTCCTATAGAAAGATTTTTAAAAGATTTTATAGCAAACTCCGAATTAACAAAGTAAATATTATTTTGTATTTTAAATTTAAGCCAATTTATCAATTTAATTGCATATTGGAGTTTCTTTTGTTTGATAGGGCTTGCTTTTTGATCTTTTTTCATTTCTAATTTAGAATATTTCCCAATGATATTTCCAAAATCCATCCCTATAAGAAATAATGAATGAATTGGGGATAATAATGTACGCAAAAAATAAAGAATTCGATCTCCATCTGTAAATCCTCCTGGATTTAACAAACCCGGAACAGGTTCAATTTGGGTTGTTCCTATAATATTTTCGAATTCTAATATTTCATTTTCAAAAAATTTCAGTTTCTCTATATTATCTCCATGAGCGTGCACTATATTAAAACTTGCATACTGAAATTCATTTTTTGTAATTCCATCTAAATCAGTAAAAATTGCATCAATATGAATACCTTTTTCTCTTAGAAGGACTGATGCTCCATCCGCAGATAAATTGATGAAATTTTCGAAGAAAACCACTCCTTTTTTGTTTAAAATGATATCAATTGTACTTTCTAATGATGGACCACATCCATAGATTAATAGTGCTGTTTTTGATAAAATTCTTTCTTTAAATAAATTCAACACATTATCTAATTTCCATTTTTGATTTTTTTTCTTGAAAATTTGTGCTAAATAATCACGAGCCTCGTATTCTCTTTTATAGTTAAATTTAAAATCTTCTATTATTCGAAAATGCCAATCCTTAAATTCAGTATAGAAATTTAGTTGATCCTTTAGTTTAGAATCCATCTTTTCTAATTCATCTACTTATGAATCTCAATAATAAAATTTTAAATTATTACCTTAATTAATAAAAACATATTATTTAATTCAATATTATTTTAATTTATAAATTATTTAAAAAAAGAGTTAGATGAAAATGACTAAGTGGTTTACTAAAACACATCAATGGTTTGATGATGGAACAAAAATGGTTGGAATTACACCATACGCTGCAGAGCAACTTGGAGAAATTAGTTTTGTTGATGTAGAAGGTCTTGAAGGTGCTGAACTTGAACAAGTAAAAATGGATGGAGATGAACCATCAAGCGATCCAATTGATTGTACAGTTGAATCAAGTAAAGCCGTAGGTGATATTTATTCACCTGTAAGTGGAAAAGTAATCGAGGTTAATTCAGACTTAATGGATGAGCCAGAAAAAATTAATGAAGATGCTTTTGCTGCATGGCTATTTAAAATCGAACCCTCAAACTGGGATGCTGAAAAGGGTAATTTAATTGACGAAGCAGCATATAATGCATTTGTTGGGTAAAAAATATAATTATTTGCAATTCTAATCTCATTTTTCAAATTTCTTTTTCTTTTTTTTATTGTGAATATCTATGAAAGCACATAGCAAATTTACTTTGGGTTTAATAGTAAATCCCATTTCTGGGATGGGTGGGACTGTTGGATTGAAAGGTACTGATGGTCGAGATATTTTACTAAAAGCTATTGCATTGGGAGCTCAACCTAATGCTACAAATCGGGTAAAAGAATTATTAGAAGAATTAAAATCAATAAAGTCAAAATTGAGATTCATAACCTGTCCAGGAATTATGGGTGAAAACGTACTAAAGGAAATGAATTTTGAGTATACTTGTATTAATCATCAAATCTTCTCCAGAATGGAAAATATTCTAGATACTACTCCAAAACATACAAAAATTGCTTCAGAAATTATGAAAAAGGATAATAATTTAAAACTCATATTATTCGTTGGAGGAGATGGGACTGCTCGGGATATAGTTGATATTGTTAGAAATGATAAAGCTTGTCTAGGTATCCCTGCGGGAGTTAAAATCTTTTCTAGTGTTTTTTCTTTAAATCCAAGAAAAGCAAGTTCAACTATCATCCAATTTTTATATAACGAAATTCCATTAAAAAAATCAGAGGTTTTAGATATAGATGAAAATGAATACAGAAATGGAAATCTAATTTCAAAATTATATGGATATATGCTAACTCCTTATGCTCCAGATCTTTCCCAAACCTCGAAGATTGGTACGCCTGTTTCAGATTTAACAAATCAAGAAAGAATTGCAAGAAGAATTATTGAAATTCTTGAAAACGAGGTTTATTATTTCCTAGGTCCTGGCACTACTATAAAAGCAATCACAGATCAATTAAATCAGAAGAAAACGCTTTTAGGAATAGATCTATTACTAAACAGGAAAGTTATTTCATTAGATTTAAATGAGGCACAGATTCTTAATTTAATTGATAGAAAAAAATCGAAAATTATTTTATCTTTAACAGGTCACCAAGGTTTTCTTTTTGGAAGAGGAAACTTACAAATCTCATCAAATGTATTGAAAACTCTAAGTCCCAAAAATTTCATTATTGTTTCAACCAAATATAAATTGAAAAATATTCCCAATCAGATAATAAGGATAGATACTCGAGATCCTGAACTTGATAAGAAATTAAAAGGATTATATAAAGTTCTTGTAGATTATGATGAATTAAGAATATGTAAAATCGATTAAAACAGATTTTTCAATTATTGTGCAATATCACCCATTTTTACGGCCAATATATACTGTAACAATGTAAAGGTAATAATTATAAGTATCACTCCAATTACTAAAATCGATATTGCCATTTTTTTATTATACACATACTTAGACGCTTGATATAACATTATGAATCCCATAGAACAGAAAAAAATCAAAATAGATGCAATAATACCCTCAATAATAAAACTTTCATGAAGATCTGCAATAATAAATATAGGATCCCCCGCAGCATTCGCTCCTACTGCTGGGGGGTTTCGAACTAATAAATAAACAACACCAGTCTGAAGAACAAACAAGACTATTAAGAGAGATATCATACTTAAAGATCTTGATGGCATAGGAAGTGAGATTCTTGGTAGTTTAAATTTAGGCAAACTCATTTTTGGCTTTCTTAATGAATTTCCAAAAATCCAAGGGGTTCTACTTCTAATCTTTTCTATAACGGTTTCAGAACCAATAATTTCCTCTTTCTTAGTTGTATTTTGCATAAACTATAGAATAATTATTAATTTAAATTTATTAATTTTTTCAATTAATATTTAACAAACTCTTATATCTTAACTTAATTTTGTTAATAAAGTAACTAATAAGTTCCAAACTTTTTCAACAGATTTAATTAATAAACGCTCATCTGGCGAATGTGCACCTTCATTTGTAGGTCCTATTGAAATCATTTCCATTTGGGGGAACTTCTTTTTTAGAATTCCGCATTCCAAACCAGCATGAATTGCTTTAATTTTTATATCTTCATTAAATATTTCTCTATATGTTTCTTTACATTTTGATAACAAATTAGATTGAAAATTTGGTGTCCAACCAGGATAATCAGAGTCTTTTTCAATATGAATTTCTAAATCACTTAAGTCTAATAGAGCTTTCGTCTTTTCCCATATTACAGTTTTAAAAAATTCACTTAAACTTCTTTGACTTAATTTGAATTCTATGGTGTTTTCTCTTGTTTTGATTGATGCAAAATTAGATGATGTAAACACTAAATCATTAATTCGAGGATGCATAGAGAGAGGCCCATTAGGGATTAGATACATTATATTTAATAATTCAGATTGAGCTTTTTTTGATAATACTCTATTATTGGAATAATCTACCAATTTCTTAAACGATAAATCTAAAGTAGGTTCGATACTATCGAAGATAACTTTTATATCAGTAAAGAGTTTATTTATAAAATCAAAAATCTCTGAAGATCTATTCTTTTCGATATAGCATATTGTAGTTGCCTCTCTAGGTATGGCATTAGTTCTATTACCTCCATCGATAGAACAAATATGAATTAAATACTTTTCATTTAATTTCCAGAGAAGTTGACCAATAATTTTTAATGCATTTCCTCGCCCTAAATGAATATCTACACCTGAATGCCCTCCTAATAACCCAGAAACAGAAATACTTATCGGTATGAAGCTTTCATTAGACTGAATTAAATTTACTCTATTAGTTTTTATTTCAATGAAGTGAACAAGGCCACCAGCACATCCTATAGTTACAGTATCATCTTCTTCTGAATCAAGGTTTATCAGAAAATCTCCATCTAAAAAATCTTTATCAATTTTAAAGGCACCTCTAAGACCTTGTTCCTCATCTACTGTAAATAATAAATCCAATCCCAACGAACCAAAATTTAATTCCCCTTCATGAATTTTTTTCATTAGAGTTAACATATAACATATTCCCACACCATTATCAGCACCTAAAGTAGTTCCCTCAGCCGTTAGCCATTTCTCATTATTTATATTTACAATTTTTAATTTTAGTGGATCTTTTGAAAAGTCATGTATTACAGATTCATTTTTTTCGCAAACCATATCCATGTGACATTGTAAAATGATTTTTGAGGTTTGGTTTGATTTTGATGGAATACTAATTACAATGTTTCCAACAGAATCAATATTGCTACTAAAACCCAGTTTCTCTGATTCTTCCTTTATAAACATTCTAATTTTCTCTTCATGCTCAGAGCATCGAGGAATTTTAGAAACTTCTTCGAAATATCTCCAAAACTCAGAAGGTTGTCCTAAATCTTTTAAGTTTAGCAAGATTATCCCATTTAATCAAAATATATATATTAATTCATTTATAATAATTATAAAATAACACTAAATTCCTTATAACTTTATTTAAAGGCTGATAAAATGAGTTGGAAGGACTTATATTCAGAAGTAAAGAAACGAAAGATGGAAGCATTGAACAAAAAGGATGTTGTACAAGCAGTTGAAAAACATGGGAAGATTTTAGCAGTAAATGGAAGATATGAAAAACCTAAAAAGGTTATTGAGCATATGTACGCACTTTTAAAGAAAGTAATCAGAGAAAAAGAAATTATGAAAGAAGATTTATCTCAGTACGATGTTTTACTTATAGGGTGTCCTGGTAGCGATATTCCAAATGCTTCTCATCCAAAAATTAGAGATTTTGTAATGAATGGTGGATGGTTAATCACAACCGATTGGGCCATACGTAGTATCATTGAAAATATCTTTCCTGGTTTTATACGTTGGAACCATGCAAAAACAGCTGATGCGGTTGTTGCCTGTCAAATTATTGAACCAAATCACCCATTTTTAGATGGTGTATTAAGTGAAATTCAACAAAACAAGTGGCAAAAACACTCAGTTAAAAATACTAAGAAAAGTGAATTTCGTTGGTGGTTAGAGACCCGATCTTTTCCTAT
>JBHLKB010000155.1:0-6077 GCA_048887205.1 Candidatus Hodarchaeota archaeon | reverse complement strand
CTAGAAAGAGAAGTTTTCAGTAGTTTTGACTCAGGTACTGGCCCTTATTACTTTAATGGAATATTCTATACCGAGGAAATCACTTTGGATTTATGGACGATTGATTTTGAAATTGTAGATTGGGATGGAATACCTCTTAGTATGGGATATATTGAAGTTAATCAAAGTGGTGGAGATTTACTGCAAACTCTGACGTTAGATGAAAATGGAAGAGCAAGGTTTCGGTGGTTAAATACGACAGATTATTACTTCAGTGTATACTATGATAATGACGATTATGGAGAGGACCTTTTATTGAATGGATCCTATATTCGCAGAAGTGATTATGATAAAGATGGGGTTAAATATCAAGAACAATCTATTTGGGTTAATAAAACAAATTCTGATCCACCCGGAGCTAATAGTTATTCAATTAGCGAATATTTTTACACAAATGGATCAAGAACAAAATATGGTTATGAAAAAGTCATTAAAGCAAAAGTTTCATTAACAAATCTGGATGATCAGCTAGAAGATATATCGATCTATTACATAGATAAAGATGATTCTACCGGTACTGGTGACCATCTGATATATTTTGAAGATGGATATGGTCCTGGTGAAAATAGTGATATTATTGAATTAGATATTCCTTTATTAGAAAACAGTAAATTAGAGAGTGAGAATTTTGAAGTTTATGGTTTATTAATTGAAGTTAATGGATTAAATTTCTCTCAATCTAATGGTGTTATTAAAGTTGAAACTACTGAAACCTGCAATATAGACAATAGAACTCATCTAGCTAGAATAAATATTCAGACAATAGATATTTTTGATAATCCAATTTCGTCTGTAGTAAGAATCTCTGAAACAGCACCTAGTCAACCTCTTATAAATCTATCTGCATCAAGTACTACTACAAACGGTTATGCCTATGATACTAATGATTTACCATTTTGGTATTTAAAAGACCGAACATACAATTTCACTATCGATGCATATAACCTAACAAATGCTGTGTTTGATGTGTATTATATTGATCCTCCTCAATTTAAACCTCAAGGAATAACCCTGTTTAATTTTACCTTGGAAAAAAATTCAACAATTATTTTTAGAGTCTATTTGCCAGGCATTAATGTTTCCAATTATCTAACTTCTTTTGCAAACGGTTCTGGCACAGGAGATGCGTATTGGGGAGAATATATATCATTTTCAGTAATTTTCGAATATACAGAGGATAATGGGCAAAATTGGTATCCTGTAACAAATCCAGCCGCAAGTTGTAGGTTGTATATTAGTGAAGTAGGAGAAGATCCTGATTTAATTACAGAAATTATGGAACTTGGTGTAGGAAATGGGAATTTTACTATAACAATTAATTCCAATCGTGTATCAGCAGGAGGTAATAGTAAATTCTACAACGTGAGAATCGAAGGATCTTACCCTGGGTTCCCTGATCCTAATATTCAGGGTTTCTTACTTGAAATAAAAGCGATAGCAACAGCAATTAGTGCACATGATTATGACACTCGACTGGAATTGCCCACTAAATCATATACAGCGTTTTACGCCGAAACTGTTAATATAATGATTAAATATTCTATTGAAGGATCGGGGATTGCATTGGATAATGCAGATTTAACGTACACATGGTTAGGTCTTGCTCCTATTGATTTTTTTGTTGATCCTGTTTACACTGATTTTTTTACTTTTACCCTCGATACTTCCGATGCATTAACTACAGGTCTTAAGGTTATCAGCATAACGGCTTCATATGAAAACTATAGTACACAAAGTGATTTCTTGATCTATCTAAATATTCTTGAAAGGGAAACGACCCTTAATGGTCAAACTGAGGATTTAGTATATATTCCATCGATAATTTCAGTTCAGACTCCACAAAATTTCGATTTCACTTACCGAGATGCGAATTCTAACGATATTATTGGTGATTTAAACGTGGCTAATTATCTTTGGGAAGAATTATATGCAAATGGAAGTAAAATTCCTGGTAGTTTTGGTTCTGGTATCTTAATTCAAAATGCAAATCATACCTATACATTAGATTTTAACACAGAGTTCAAACCGGTTGGTTATTACTTCTTGTATATTACATTAAAAAGAGATAACTATGGTCAAAAAAATGCATTTATTAATTTGGAAATTAAGTTAAGAGAGTTCTCCAACCTTCCAGACTCTATAAGTTCTCCCGCGTTAGGTAGTAATTTTCAAGTTGATATAAATCAAGGAGCTAATATTCATTTTGAAGTTACCTTAACAGACACTTCTAGAGGAAACATACCTCTACTAGGGGCAACCGTTAAACTTAACTTGGACCAAGAGTACTTACTTAATGATATAAACAATACTGGTGTATATGAATTAACCATTGGTACGGCACATATCGATACATTTATTGCACCTCGGACATTTTCGGCACTGCTCTCTGTAGAGATGGCGAATTTCACATCCCAACAACTCTTGATGACAATTACGATTAAGATGCAAGAGTTATGGCCTGGAATGCCTACTTTTTACTTTATTTTGATTACTGTAGCAGTAGTGGGAGTTGTAGGAAGCATTGTAGCATATAGAGTTATCCAACAAGCTAGAATTCCTAAACACGTTAAAAAGATCCGGAAAATTAAGAATCTAATAAAATCGAAAAAGAAAATAACTGAACTACCATCAATTCCAACCAAGGCACAAATGATAGCAAAATTATTTGGAGAAGACTGGAAAGAAATAGGACTCTCACTCGAAGAAGCATTAGGAATAGAAGATTTAAAATCTAAAAATAATAAAATTTCTAAAGAAGGAGGTGCAAATGAGTAATGCCAATAGGATTAGTCATAATGAGATGGGATATCAAAGTTAGTACAGAAATTCTCGCTAAATACCCTGAAGAACTCATTATTACTGATGAAACTTTAATGCAAATCTATGCTGCGCATGAATATACAGGAGAGCCAGGAATGATAAGTTTATTAGTTGGACCATTAAACATTGCTTCGTATTATACAGGTCGAGAAAAACCTCTTTATATCATTTTACTTCTGAATTTAGATGAGGATGCTGATGCTTTTGAAGGAGGATTATCTGATATTTCACGTGTCATATTCCAAAATTTTGAAGATCGAGCTTATATGGAGATGATCCCTTTCCTCTTTCAGCGTTTATCAGCATATCCTTATTTAAATGAAGAACAAAGTTTAGCTATGACTTTTTTAGATAATTTGAATCGGTTAATCATAAATAGACTTAGAGAAGAGGGAGTCATTACAAAATCAGAACTAAAAATTTGGTTGAAGGATAAATATAGAGAGGGTTTTTTTGATGTTGATGCTATCCTGATGGAATTAATTAAAAAAGAAATAGTTAAAGAAACATCAGTAAAAGGAATGCCTTCTGAATTGATCTTTCTTATCAATGACCTCTTTATGATCAGAAGACCACCAACTAATTTACTGAAAAATCCTGTTGAACGCGGACTTCCTGAAAGATTCGTTGAGGAATATCATATGGCTGTAAAGAACTTCTTCCAAAAATATCGCCCATCAGAAGAAGATAATTTGAAAGTTTTAGATGAAGTCATTGCTGATCCTCAAGTCTATGAAATTATGAAACTTTTGAGAATCTCTATTGTAACCAAAAATGTGTTGGAGAAACTTCGAAAAAAAGGTGTAGATGACATAGATGAGGGCTTAAAGAAGTTATGGGATAACCAAATGATTCATGTATTTCAAGATGCTAAAGGAAATGAATATTATTCCTTATTAACCGACTTTTATAATTCATTGGTATATCCAATTTATATGCTAAATACGATAATTCATCAATATAATGTAAAATCAAAATCTGAAGGAGTTCTAGTCGAATATTTAAATGTTCTCGATAATAATTATCGATCTGCTAAACTAAAAATTGAGATTCAAGCTGAAGAAGAATAATATATAATTTGATTTTTTTTATTTTTTTTTTTTAGTTTTATGAGAAAAAAGCAATTTTATAGGATTATTAATTAGTTAAATAACTTTTTAGTTTCTTAGCTTTTTCATAAAATTCTTTATAAAGAGCGTCATCCCCTAACTCAAGGCATAGATCCGATATTTTTTCAAAATATTCAGCAGTTTGGGCAATATCACCATTTTCTAAGCTAATTTTAGCTTGATGAATTAATTGCTCTCTTTCAAACAGAGGTTTTAATAATGGAGAAGCATCAGTACTTATTCCTAAGATATCTGCAATTATTTGTATCATTTTATCCCGATTATTTGGATCGATGGCTACCATTGAATATGTTTTCAATCCAAGAATTTCTTCAATTTTTTGAACGTTTAACGCATTTTCTAAATCTTGTTTGTTTCCTATAACTGCAGCATGTGCATAAGGTGCATGTTCCTTTATTAGTTCAATGAAAAACTTACTTTTTTCAACATTTTCTAATGTAGAATCTGTAATGATGAGAACAGCATCACTACCGAGAATGAAATCATTCCATAAGTAACTAAATTGCTCTTGACCAGCAAAATCCCACAGATGGAAATATAATTTACCAATTTTAACCGTTGAGATTTTTCCTGTAATTGTAGGAATATGGACTGAAGGAATCTCACTCGCGCAAATCAGATTTGTAGATGTTGTTTTTCCTACTCCAGAAAATCCTACTAAGGAAATTTTAGTTTTAAGGTTTCTATGAATGGAATCCATTATCGGATCCAATAATTCTAGGAGGGAAGGATCCAAATTATCTATGTTATCACCAAATGTATCTAAAAATTCTTTTTGTAATGTTGCCAATTCAGATTTTGTCCTTGAAAGATCATCATTTCTATCTGTTACAAATATAAATGTTAATCCTACTTCTCTATCTGGTATAAATACTATTTTATATTTGATATAATCATAGCTGTCAAGTTCTATTCCCGTTCCCTTAGTAGTTGTTTCAATTATAGCCTGGTATAATTTATTAAAATTCTCTGTATGAATTGCTTTGCCAAAATTCTTATTATATACGACTTTTTCATCCTTTAAGATATAAACTTGCCTTAACATATTCTCCAGCCTAAAATGTATGAAATTTTTAACAATAAAGTAGTAAATTTATCTTCTTTCAAAGATAAAATGATTATTTTGATGTTTTTCTCTGATTCTTCAATCTAAATCTAAATATTTAAATTTTTAGAAATTAAAAATAGAATTATTTTTACTTTCTTTTATTCCAGTTTTATTCTACTAAATTCTTCTATTATTAATAATAAAAAGTTAAATATGAAAATTTGCTTAATTAAAGTTAAAAGGTCTTTTTTTAAATAAAGTCTTTTAATAAATTTTTAAAAAGAGATAAAAATGTTAATTTCAAAGAGTACAAAGATAAAGGTAATAATTATTCTTTTCATTGTAGCGATAATTCCTTTAATGTATAGTATGATGTCACAAATCTCAATTGAAAATATTATTAATTCTGATAAAAAAGGGCTAATCAAAGATGATACTAGTTTAAAAGTGAGTTTGCCTACACCTGACTATGATTGGTGGAATCAATCTTGGACTTTCCGTATTCCTGTGGAAATAAAGGCAGTTGGTAGTCAACAAAATGCACCAGTTGAACTCTTTATAAATTTTACTAAATATTTCCACGATCTAAATATACTAGATCCGATATTAAACACATCGACAATTCGCGTGATTGAGTATCTCTCAAGTTCTATTTATTATGAAGTAGAGAGTCAATTTGATCCATATTCAAGATCTTATGATAATCAAACAAATGCAATAGGAGATTTAATATGGATTTTAAATGGAACTACATCTCATGATCAAAGTAGAGATTTTTTCATTTACTTTAATAATGGATCTAGTAGTGCAATTCCCCAGCCAAATTATGATCTAATAAGGCTTTGGCATGAAGGTTTCGAGGAATATCAAACAGGGGATATTTTAAGCCCCCTGGATGGACAAGACAGGGAACCTAATTTATGGGAAATTAGCAGTTCAACTTCAGCAAGGGGAGCTTCTTCTTTAAGAATATGGGGTACTTGTTGGAAAGTTTCATATACTGGCAATATAAACATTAACTCTGATACAAGAGTTACTGC
>JBHLKB010000154.1:0-6084 GCA_048887205.1 Candidatus Hodarchaeota archaeon | reverse complement strand
TTTGGTAATTCCTTGGCTAAAAGCTTTTTTGCATCATATTCATAAATATTTTTTTGAGCCAAAATTCTCTAACTCTTTTAATCTTTTTTACAAATATTTCGTTAAATCTAATAATTTAGGTAGAATCCGTTTTCTAATAAATTTTTCTTAGATAATTATTATGGGAATAAATTCCCCCAAATAAATAAACTCGATAATAATTTTATCTGTATTTATTACTAAAAAAACAGAGATTTTAATTAAGAGAACTTAGAGAGGAAAATGTAATTTGAAATTATTACTTTTGTTATAAGTTTCATTAGTTCAGTGATTTAATAAGTTTAAAATCCATTAAAGAAGAAGCTGGTACTTAAAATTGTTTTTCAGACTGAAATTAAGATTTAATGATAAGTAATTTCTTCCTTTTATAAGGAAGGGTTATGATCTAATAAATTAACTCTTTAATTATATGTGGTACATCCCAAGGAAATTCCGCTATTAATGCTCCCGCTTCTTTTAAAGCTTTAATTTTCCCTTTAGCCGTACCAAAATCACCTGATATTAAAGCACCAGCATGTCCCATTCTTTTTCCTTCGGGAGCACTCTTTCCTGCAATATAGGCTACAACTGGTTTTTCTACATTGCCCTTTATAAAATCAGCAGTCTTTTCTTCCTCATCACTCCCTATCTCCCCAATAAGTACTATCACTTTCGTGTTATCATCTTGAGCATAATATTCAACAGCCTCTCTCATAGTTTTCCCTCTAACAGAATCACCTCCAATTCCAATATATGCTGAGACACCAATTCCTGCCATACCGACTGCTTTAGTAATCTCATAAGACAGTGTCCCACTCTTAGAAATAATAGCAACATTACCATAATGACACATATCTCCGGGCATAATTCCTAATTTAATTTTATCGGGTATTAACATTCCCGGACAATTTGGACCTACAAGGTGTAAACTTTTTTCTTCCGCCATTTCTACTAGTTTTATCATATCAAAAACAGGAACATTTTCAGTAATAATACACGTTATCTTTATTCCAGCATATAATACCTCCTTTACTGCTCCAAAGGTGAAGCGAGCGGGAACAAATATTATACCTGTGTCACAATCGGTCTCGTCAACAGCATCTTTGACAGTATTAAATACTGGAACACCATGAACTTCTTGACCTCCTTTATTAGGGGTTACTCCAGCCACAATATTGGTACCATAATCTAACATTAGACGAGTATGAAACATTCCTTGATTTCCCGTAATACCTTGAACGGCTACTCTTGAATTCTCACTTATATACATATTATACTTTCACCACTTCCTCTATTTTTTTTATTGCATCCATAACATTTTGATAAGCGTTAATCCCTTCATTCTTCAGAAGTTCAATTCCTTCTGCATCATTAGTTCCAATCAAGCGTATGACTAAGGGAGGTATCTCTCTAAAATCATCTAAAGCTTGTATTATAGCCTCTGCCACAATATCACACCGAGTAATTCCTCCAAAAATGTTTATAAAAATACATTTCGGATTTAATTTGAATAATAATTCAAGAGCTTTATACACACGCTCTTTATTTGCTCCACCTCCAACATCGAGGAAATTTGCTGGTTTCAAGTTTAATCCTGATAATATGTCTAATAGAGCCATTGTTAAACCAGCTCCATTTGCTAATATGCCGATATCACCTTCAAGCTCTACAAATGAAAACCCTGCCCTTTTTGCTATTTTTTCTAGATCAGAAAGTTTCTTTTCCTGCAGTTCCTGTATAATCGGCTGTCTAAATGCTGCATCATCGTCTACAATCATTTTTCCATCGACAGCTATTAATCCTGAAGGTGCAAGAACTAAAGGATTTATTTCTACTAATTGGGCTTCAAGATTGAGCGTTATTTCCCATAATTTTTTCAAAATTATTTTAGCAGAATCTAACAGTTCACCAGAAAAACCTAGCCTTAAAGCTATTCTATGTGAAATTTCATCTGTTAATCCTTTTTTGAATGAAAATTTTTCTTTCAAAATGGCATCTGGATTAGTCTTAGCAACTTCTTCGATATCAATTCCTCCCTCTTTACTTGCAATAATATAAAATTGCCTTTCTGAAGCATCTAAAGTTATAGAACAATAATATTCATTTTCAATTTTAACTAATTCTTCAATAAGGATTGCTTCTACTCTAAAGCCTGCAACTTCTTTATGAAAAAAATCTCTACATAAAGTTAAGGCTTCTTCTGCGGTTTGAGCTATTTTTATTAAACCTGCTTTTTTCCTACTTCCAATAGTAATTTGAGACTTAATAATGGCAGGAAATGAAAATTTATTTGTCTTTTCTTCTATATCTTCCCAATTTTCAATTATTATATTTTTCGCTAATGGAATGTCAAATTTACTAAAAACATTTTTACTTTCATATTCAAGTAATCTAATTCCTAACTCCTCCTTTCAGTTCTTATTACTAATAGAAACTAAATACGTAATTTTCTCTCCTATTATTAAAATTTCTTCTAATATTCTATAATTCAAATCAAGAATGCTATTCAAACTCTTCTTTTTTCCCATTTCAAAGATCCTTTTATTAAAGATTTAAACGAATAAATTTATATCAAAAAAAACAATTGAGAATAAATTTTGAAATCATCAAAAAAAGTTAAAATTTCAGCCGATATTGAGGAACCAACCACATGGAAAATGATTATGTTTTCTATGGGATATTTTCTTAATGGTTTTTTAATTGTTGCTTTTGGTGGTTTTGTTTGGCATTATTACGAGATTGAGCTTGGTTTAATTAGTATGGATGAGTATTGGCCACTCTATTTATGGTATATCTTTGTAATTTTTA
The DNA here is from genome assembly GCA_048887205.1 of Candidatus Hodarchaeota archaeon. GTDB lineage: Archaea > Asgardarchaeota > Lokiarchaeia > Sigyniarchaeales > SOKP01 > Loki-b32. The sequence goes on along the minus strand of JBHLKB010000154.1, from coordinate 3,258 downwards.
CACTATTCAGTATGATTACTAATCCTATTATAGGTTATCTTACAGATAAGCCTATGAAATGGACAAGAAAGAGAGGATTTCATACCCCTTGGATCATAATTGGAGGAGTCCCTACAGTTACCTTTTTTTTTTTAATTTTCACACCACCTGCAGTAACGGGAACTGAAAGTCTATTTCCTATATTATTCTATTTTTTAATTATAGTTTTTTTATATGACATATGTAATTCACTATTTCAAACACATTCTTTTGGGGCTTTTCCTGCTCATTTTCGAGGTGATAAGGTCAGAAGAAAAGCGGGGATGGTGACTCAGATATTTATTTTTTTAGCAAATTTTTTAGCAACAACAATTTGGTCAATTATTATCTTTCCTGGAAAACCTGAAACATTTACTATGGCTGCTTTTTTGAGTTTTATTATGTTAGGGATTTCTTTGATTATATTTATCCCTGGCTCAACAGAATCAGATGAGATTAAAGAACGTTTTATTTCAGGTTATAAAACAGCTGAAAAAAAATCCTTTTTTTGGACAATGAAAATGGCGATTAAGCAAAAAAATTTCATGTTAGCTCTTTTAACTTATATTTTCTTTATGATAGCACTGGGTTTAATGAGCACGAATACCGTAAACTTTGTAGATGATGTTTTACAAAGAGGACAAATAATTAGAATGTATGGATCTCTTTTCATGTTAATTGCTTCTACTGCAACAATGCCTATTTGGATTCGTATTGCAAGGAAAATTGGTCATTCTAATACATATACGATTGGCTTATTATTGTTTGGTTTTAGCTTATTATTGTATTCCTTTGTTTCAGAAATAATTGGATTCTATATAGTTAACTCTCTGAGTGGGATGTCAGTTGCTATGTTTACCATTATGTTATCCCCTGTGTTAGCTGATTGTTATGATGAAATTGCAGTAAAAACCAAAAAACATCTTGAATCAACATTAATAGGCATTAGAAACTTATTTTTACGACTTTCAGGTATAATCCAAAATTTCATCATTGCAATTGTACATATTATAACCGTATATGACCCCATTAACCCTAGTCAAGAAGCTCTAGTAGGACTTCGCCTGATACAAGGGGTTCTTCCATTCGTTTTCTGTATAACGGCAGCCTTAATCTTCTATAAATGGTACGATTTAAAAGGAAGCAAAAAACACGAAATAATGCAAAAATTAAAAGAAATGGGATTATGAAAGAAAAGATTTCAACCTATAATTGGATTTTAATTTAATATTTAATATTGCTAAAATATTACTTCGATAGAATTACACATATATATAAAAAAATAATGAACTCGAGAGAACTAACTCTTTCTGCAATTAATGGAATACCTGAAAAGATCCCTTTTAATCCATTTATTATGCATATGGCTGCCAGTTTAGCTAATGTCGATTATAATCATGAATATTGCCAAAAACCTGAGGTTTTAGTAGATTCTCAAATTAAATGTGCTGAATTTTTTGGTATCGATCATGTGAATGTGTCTACTGATGCTTACAGAGAAGCAAGCGCTTGGGGTGTTGAGATTGATTGGAAAAGCCATACGCCTGTCGCTAAAACACATATAAAGATTGAAGATTTTGAATCAATAGAAACTCCGTTATTACTTGAAAATCAGAGAATCATGAGTAGAGTCGATGCTGTTAAAAGATTCTCTAAAATGTTGGAGGGAACTCAATGTATAGTAGGGTGGATTGAAGCTCCTTTTGCTGAAATCTGTTGTTTATTTGGTTTAGTTAATGTTCTTTTACAATGTAGAAACAATGATTGGGTTGAAATTATAAAAGGATTAATTAATAGAATACTGCCTGTACAAAAAGAATTTGCTAAATTGCAGATTGAAGCTGGAGTAGACATAATTGGAGCTGGTGATTCTGCTATTTCTCAAATTGGTCCTATGAGATATGAAAAATGCTGTTTAGATGCTACAAAGGAACTTTTTGAATACATACAAAAAGATATACCCGTATTATATCACATTTGTGGCGATAATTCTGTAGTTGATAAAGAAGGCAATGATATGTTAAAATTAGTATCAAGCACTAATTCTGCAATTTTGGATTTGGATTACCAGGTAAATCTAACCTTAGCCAAAGAAAAAATAGGTGCTAATAATTGTATAAGAGGAAATACAAATACTCAAATATTAGGAAGTCCTAAATATTCAATCTCAAGGATTATTGAGGAAATTACTAAAACAATTAATATGGGAAAACCGGGAGGCAGATACATGTATGCAGCAGGATGTGAATGGCCATGGGAACCAATAGAAATGGCTTGTCGGAACTTAGGTATCGCTAAAGCAATAACAGAACAATTGGGACATTATTAAATTTATGATAAATTTTCTTTCTTTATAATAACCTATTAAATTAATAAAACAAATTATTATACATGATTAAGTATATTCCTGTTGATTTGAGCATTCATAAATCACTTTTAATAGATTTAAATGATGAATACTTGTCTTGGATTGGCGATGAAATTAAAAAGCGTTATAATTTAGATCCGATTTCCATATTGGGACAATCAATTAGGGATTATGCAGAAAAAGGTATTGATGAACTCACTTCTTATAAGGCACCTGATGGTATATTCTATATATTACAAGTTAATGATACAATAATAGGAATGGGTGCTTTTAGAAAACTAGATGATAATACAGGTGAAGTAAAGAGAATGTATATTAGAAAAGATTTTCGAGGAAATGGATATGGTAAAGGTCTATTGAAAAAACTTTTAGATGTAGGAAAGAAATTCGGATGTTCGAGAATTCTACTTGATACTGGTGAATTTATGTCAGCTGCCCAGCATGTTTATCGTTCAGCAGGATTTAAAGAGATAGCGAAATATCCTGAAACCGAGGTTCCACTTGAAATGCAACCTTATTGGCTCTACATGGAAAAGAAATTATAACAAATTGAAAATTATATAAAATTTATAAAAACTTTTTTTATATATTTTTTCTAATTAAAATATTAAAAACTAATTTAAATAGTGAGCTAATTTGGATTTTCGTATTGAAAAGGATGTTTTAGGTGAGTTAGAAGTCCCAAGTAATGTATATTGGGGAGTTAATACTCAAAGAGCAATTAAGAATTTTCAAATAAGTGGTAAGACATTCCCCGAAGTATTCATAATATCATTAGCACAACTGAAAAAAGCTTGTTTATTAGCAAATATAGAATTAAACTTGATTGATAAAGAGAATGGGAATGCTATTCTTCAAGCAGTTAATGAAAT
>JBHLKB010000153.1:0-6124 GCA_048887205.1 Candidatus Hodarchaeota archaeon | reverse complement strand
GGTAAAAGAAAAAGACCATTAATAAATGCTGCTAAGACTTCTGCGCGAAAGAGACCAAATGTTTTATGGTGACAAGGGGGTTTTCTTGCTATAAAAATAGCTAATAAGCTTATTCCAATCGCAAAAGAGTGAGTAAACATATGACCAGCATCACTTAGTAAAGCGATGCTATTAGTCATTAGACCCCCAACTATTTCCAAAATCATAACCGTAGTAGTAATAATTAAGGATAAGAGCAATTTTTTCTTTTCTACTGAACGAAATTGAAATAAATGTTGGGAAAATGCATTCTTGCTCATTAATTTTCACGTTAATTTTTTCTAAATAGAATAAAGCCAATATATCTAATAAATTAACAGATTATCAAATATTATTATTGATTAAGAAAAAAATCTATTCCATTAATTAAAAAAAATTAAAATCTAAATTTCTTTATATTTTTTTAAATTTATTCAAATTATCTTTCTGAATAATTTTATTTTATTTTCGTGAGTTAAGATGGCTATAATTATTAATTGGTTAGCTGTGATTGTTGTTGCAGTAATATATTGCTTTATAATCTTTTTCTGGTATTATCCCCCTATTTTTGGGAATACATGGCTTAAGTTAATAGGAAAGGAAGGTGTAGAAAAGTCAAAGATAGTTAGAGAAACCATGATAATGGTACTTACTAGCTTCATTTCGGTACTGATATTTGAGGTTCTTATGGATTTAACTGGCATGAATGATATAATCTCGGCGCTATTACTCAGTTTCCTAGTATGGATTGGATTTGTGGCAATGATTGCTGTAAACCAGAACATTTTTAATGATAGGGGAGTAAAGTTATTTTTTATAGAATATGGGGCTTACTTAGTAGCATTACTGGTTGCTGGAATAATTTTAGCAGTATGGCAATAAATTAATTAATCATCTTTTTTATTTTTTCTTTTCGCTAGCTTTTAATAGATATAACGTAAAAGATGAGAAAATTGGATTAAAAATACTTAGAAAAGGCAAAATAAAAAAAAGTTTATTTTAAGGTATATCTACTTATTTTACAGCCTCAAAATATATATACCATTGCTCATCGTCATCAATAAATTCTGTTCCTAAATGTTTATGTTTTGTTTTTGCTAAATCACGTGGAACAGATTCACTTGCGGGTTTGTAGTCCGTAATCACTTTTAAAACTGTCCCTGGTCTCATTTTCATAAGTTGTTTTTTTGTTTTAAGTGCTGGTACAGGGCATACTAGACCACAAACATTTAATTCCTGATCAAAATTCATATTTTTTCTCTCCTTAATTTTTTTAATTTTTATTTAGGTACATAATAATGAAAATAAAGGTCCTTCCATTTCAGGTTCTGCTTTCATTTCTAACTGCATTAACTGAACTAACCTAAGAGCTTCATATCTTACTTTCTTAGGATCAAGACCTGTTTGTTGTGCAATATCCGTTATAGTACTTGGACCTTGAAGTGAAATATAATCTAGCACTTGCTGTCTTGGAGTTTTTTCAAAATTCATTAGTTCTCGTTTTGATTTCAGATTAATTGCGCTTCTTATCTCTTCTTCATTAGCTTCACTTTGTTCGAACAAGCCTTTTTCAATTGCTTTATCAACAAGTATTTTGCCCCGTTCTGTCCATACTACTACTGTTGTATAACCTTCTTTTGAACCAACTTCACCAGCAGTGAGATCTGAATATATTGCTGGAAAATCTTGACAATGAGAACAGAAATGGTTGCAACTTAAACATCTTCGTGCTTCTTGCAACGCCATATCTTCATTGAAAATTTTATCAATCTCTTCAAAAGTCCAGTTTATTTCTTCAGTTGCCTCTTCTAAAGTTTCTGGTTTTAATGAATAATCCTTAGGTGGCTTTTTAGGTCCCATAAAAAATGCATTCTTTTTTTTATATCTTCCTTGATTTAAATTTTCTCCTTTCAAATATCTGTCAATTGAGATTGCTGCTTCCTTTCCATGAGATATTGCGGCAATTGCTACAGCTTTAGAGTTATTGATGATGTCTCCACCAGCAAAAACTCCTGGAATGTTAGTTTCGAATGTGACCTCGTTTACTTTAATTTTATTTCGCTCTTTTTCTAATTTTTTATTGGTAGCGGCATCAATCTGCTCAAAATCTACAGCTTGACCAACTGCTATTACAATGGAATCAACAGGGATTTCATAATCAGATCCTTCAAGCTTATTTAATGGTTTTCTCCCGCTTTCATCAGGAGCACCCCATTCGATATTATAACAGTTCAAAACAAGTTTACCTTTTTCATCCTGTGTAATTTTAGAAGTTGACGTAGTGAAATGGTATTCCATAAATGGTATTTCATTTTCGGGGATATCTTTGATGACCATTTCGAGTTGTTCTTCTGACATGATATCAACAAGGTGAATTTTTTCAGCACCTAATCTAAGAGCGGTTTGAGCAACATCAACAGCAACAGGACCACCTCCGATAATGCCTAGAGTTTTTCCTTTGAATTCTTCCTTATTTTCCCAGTAGCGATACTTTCTATCCATTAAGAAACTAATCGCAACATGTACATTTGGTAGATCTTCTCCTTCTAGATGTAAGGTTCGTGGCTTATACTGACCAGTTGCTATAAAGATCGCTTCAAATCCTTCATTCTTTAAGTCATTTATAGTCATTTCAGGCCCTAAAGGTGTATTAAGTACTACTTCGACTCCAGAATTTATGATCTTATTCACATCGTAATCTAGCACATAATTAGGCAATCTAAACTGTGGAACACCAAATCTTAACATTCCTCCTGTTTGACTAGTTTTTTCAAAAATAGTGGGTGCATAACCCATTCTCCTTAAGAAATACGCTGATGTTAATCCTGCTGGTCCAGATCCAATAATCGCTACCTTTATTGCGTTTTCTTTAAGTTTAGGTTTTAATTTTGAACTATTTTTAGCTCGCTCAATTTCCCACTCAGTAACAAATTTCTTTAATTCACGAATTGCAACTGGATGATCATCTCCAATTAAGGTACATCCATGTTCACATTCATTGGTGCAAATTCTTCCGCAAATAGAGGGAAGTGGATTGTTTTCTCTAATTAAATTAACTGCTTCTTGATATTTACCTTGACGAATTAATGAAATATATCCTTGAGCATTTACTCCCGAAGGGCAACCACTACAGCAGGGTGAACATACTAAACCCTGATCAGTTTGTTCAGTTCGCATTTGTGAATTACAAAATAAGCCAATTTTAAGAATTTCTCTATTCATATCCTCTTCAATTTCAGCTGCTCCACGCATTTCACACGGTACACCTACTATACCTATAGGTTCAAATGTTTGGCCTGTAAGTTCAATTAGGCGCTCTAAAACTCCAGAACGACCATAGACAACTCCTGCCTTTCGAATAACTTGGTTTGGATTTGAAACTATATCAGCAACAGGTTTTTCATCATCTTCTTGAACCATAACTATTTCTTTAAGAGTCTGGTTTTCTAATAATTCTTTCACTAATGTGGTTACAAATCCTCCATTTGAGGCTTTTGCTAGTACTTCAGGATTTTTGCTTTTTAAAGAATAAATAGCTAATGGTTGTTTTTCCTTGAATTGCTTTTGAATGACCTGGGGGCAGTTTTGATAACATTTTCCACAATCTTGCCCATTTCTTTCTAGTATACAATAATCCTTTAATGTTGGTCTTAACACTTCCATTTCAATATGTTTGCATGAGCCAGCACATAATCCACAACCTTGGCATAGACCTATATCAATAATTTCTTTTCTTAACAATTCAAAACTCATATTTATCCCCCTTTAATTTTAATTTCTTTTACGATACCAATTGGATCTAAGGTAAATTCAACTGAACCATTCTTATAAGTTCCTTCGACCACTTCAAAAACATGGGTTTTATAATCTTCAAAATTGTCATTTTCATTGATCTGTGACTTGAAACCACCGAAAAATATATTTGACAAGTTCATATTACCCCCAATTTTCCTAATTTGAGCACTAATCTTTCTGTATTGCCCTGGATCCTTACTTTGAATAGCCTCACGTAGTTCTTTTTCTAAATTTAGCAACTCGTTTCTATATTTCTTTGTTTGTTCACTTAGTTTAATTTGATTTGCTTTTTCATACGTCTCAATTATTTTAAGGGTTAATGAAATTGAACGATCTCCACCTAATAAACCAGAGATCAACGGTAGTTCTTCAATTAATCTACCGGTAAAAACATTTTCGAGCAAAGTACCTTTTGAAGCAATTCTCCCTTTTGGTAAGCCAGAGGTAGGTAAAGTAAATCTAAAAAAGTTTCCTACGATGTCTGGTAAACTTTCAGTGACATCATCGTCTGCATCTCCTAGTTTGTCAGTTGCCCCTTTTTCAGAATGTTCTGTAGCAACTTCAATATTACCCATTAATGTTCCAAACATCCCTAACATTCTAATGCCTGAACGATCTATTATTGGTTTACATCCTCTGCATGGAGTATTATAGTTAATACATCGTTCCTTACATTCTTCAGCGATAAACCCATTACAGAGATAACCTAGATCATTAAAACAAGTATCCTCATCATCTAATTCAATTTGACGCTTTATTTCATCTAAATAATCACAAGTTTTATTCCTTTCACAGACTTTACATAGATTTTTTAATTTTGGACCTTCTTCTCCGTTAATTTCAGTTTTTAACTCCTCAATTTCTCCAAGGCACCCATTAACGTTTACTGCTTTTTCAATAAATTTATTTAAAGGTGAAATATCATATCCTCTCTGGTTTGCTAGCGCAAACACTCCACCTGTTGTAGCACAATTCCCGTATCCAATTACTTTTTCTGAGTTTGATTTGATTTTTTCTAGACTTGATTTATCATCTGGTAAAAGAAATCCAGTTATTATAGAAATTTCTATTTTTTCTTCCTTCCAATTCTTTGGATCTGCTACAAATTCTATTTTATATTTAGAATCTTCCTTTAAGAGTATGCTTTCATTAAAACATTTATTGCAGCCATTAAATTGAAATATTTTAACATCCATCTTTTAATGTCCCCTCCTCTCTAATTGCATTAGCTAATCTTTCTACCATATCATCAAAATCTCCGACCGCAGTCTCACCTTCGGCTGCACGTGAAGTATACTGATTAATAAATTGATCACTATAACCAAGTTCTTTAAATAACTTTTTCATAAGTTTAATCCTATGCATTGATAAAACATTCCCATTAAAGAAATGACAAGCTCCTAGACAACATCCAACACACGCAACAGCATCAGCTCCATTGCTTAAAGCATCCATGATCTGTATTGGACCGACTTGACCAGTGCATTGTACTCGTATTATCCGAATTGCAGGGTTGTATGCCATTCGAGCAACTCCAGCCGTATTTGCCGAGCCTTGACCACACTCATTACACATAAAAACTACGATATTTTCCATTTTCTCAAGTATTTCTGGTTCAATATATTCACATTCACTCATTTTCGCACATAACACCTCCGCCTGCTACGGCAATAATTTCATCTAATAGTTGAGTATCGTTAAAATTTAGAAGTTGAATCGCTCCTGTAGGACAAGCTGGCATACACATACCACATGACTTACATGCTATTTCATTTATTATTGGTCTTCCATCCGTATCAATCTCAATTGCCGCAGGGGCACAGACTGTTTTACATAACCCACAATCAACACACAAATTATAATCAATTGAAGGGATTAACATTTCTTTTTCGATGTATCCTTTTACTAAGGGTGCAGCAGCTAATGCAGCAGCATTTCCAGCATGAGCAACAGTTTCTGAGATATCTTTAGGTCCTTGAATAGCACCCGGTAGAAAAATACCTCCTTTACTACTTAATGTAGGATTCATTTTTATGTGAAACTCTTTTAAGAAACCTTCCTTAGAACGAAGTACATGTAGTTTAGATCCTAAAGGTCCGATTCCCTCGGGAGGTACCATTGCTGCCGAAAGAACTACAAGATCTGCTTTTAAACGTAAAGGAGTTTGACTCAAAGTATCTTCAACAATAACTCTTAATTCACCCGAAACTGGATCTTTAAGAATCTCTGAAGGGCGGCCTCTAATAAACCTTACTCCAACTTCCTGTGCCGATTTATATAATTCCTCAAAGTTCAATCCAGGAGTTCTTAT
>JBHLKB010000152.1:0-6144 GCA_048887205.1 Candidatus Hodarchaeota archaeon | reverse complement strand
AAATTTTTCTCGAAAGAAATCCCAAAACTTCAGCCATATCTTTTTCTAATCTTTTTTGCTTTAAAACAGCTTCATCATTTTCGGTGGATTCTAATGGAATCGTAGATAATGGAATTTCTGGTTTAACCTTTTGATCATCTAAAACCGAACTTTTAAGTTCAATAAAGGCATTTGAAATCGCGTTTCGGGATTGAGAAGGAGGTCTTAGAGGACTAAGAGGAGAAATAATTCGATTACCGGAATCCATAATAGAACTTTTATATGGTTGAGGGGCAATTTCTTGTAATATCTCTGAGCTCCCAGCATCAGATTGAGATTCCTTCTCAATATCTTCTTGTGGAATTTCTTTTAAATCAAGTTTATCTTGTACTACCTCTTCCTTTTCAGCAGATTCCTTAACATTTTGGTTAATTTGCTTTATTTCTTTTTTCTTTTCTCTGCTTATCTTTTGTCCACGTACTCGAGATCTTTTAGAGGAAACTGGCAAAAGGGCCCCACATGTCCTACAAGTGTGGCTAGTTGCTTCGTTATTTGTAGTACCACAATTCTGACATATAATCAAGGAAAATCCTCTTTCTTTTAATTGCCACGGTTAGTTTATTCTATTTCTGAAGCTCTTACAATTAAGGTTTATAATTTTTCAGTTTTTTGCTCTATAACTTATAAATAAAAATTCAATTTTATTAATTTTATTAATATTAAAAATAATCTTCGTAAAAAAGAATTAAATTTAATTAAATTATCCTATTTATATAAAATCTCTTTTAATAAATTAGCAAAAGAATCAAGGTCTTCTTTATGGAAAACTGGTTCTTCTTTAAGTAAAAGGATATAATAGGGTGGTGCATCTTTTTTTAAAGAAATTTGCTTGAATATGAAATTTTTTCCAAATTTTTGTATAATCATTCTATCTTCAAATCTACTATCCGCAACACCAGTGTATTGAAAGGAATCATTAAGAGTTAAGAAAAATGGAGTACTAGCGGACAAAATATGTCGAATTTCATCGTTTTTGTAATAATGACCGATTATAAGTGAATTATCATCTATTATTACAACTCCTTCTGAGTCGACTTTTTTGGAAAATTCAATGATTGTTTTTTCGATTAATTCTGATTTTGGATATAAGCTTAAAAGGATTTCTGACATAGCTGATATAATTGATCCAAAATCATATATTGAGGTTTCATAATAATATAATTCCTTATAATCAGTAGCAGCTCTTAATTTATCTTTTAACTCGATTACAACAGCTTCCATTTCATTTTGTGCACTTCTCCTTAATGCAGGATCATATTTATGGAGAAATACGTATATTGGAGGTTCAATTTCTAATTCTTTAAATTGTTTTATAACATCTTTGAAATAACTTATTGCTTCTGGTATTCTAGGTTTATTTTGAATATCAATTACATAAATAGCTATTTCTGTTCCCTCAAAATATTTACCTGGATTTTTCAAATAGGCAATTCGGTAGCTTAGTTGTCCACCAAGGTCCCATTCACTTATTTCTTTCCCCAGAAAGTCGAATACGCGTTTTTGAGCACCTCTTGTTGGGGATAAAATCGCAATTTTTGAAAATTCTCGTTGGAGGGCTAAAATAATACTTGTTTTGCCTGCATCATCTAAACCAGTAAATAGTATCTTTGAAATCTCAGGTTTTATAGGTTCTTCCTTTTTAAGGTATAAAATTGATTGTTTGAGATTTTTTTCCACAGTTAAATTTCACCTTTAAGGTTATATGAAGAAATTTATAAATATATTCTTTAATAGTATATTTAGGTTTTGTTTTATATATTTTTTTGTATAAACAATTTTAAATCTTGATATCCCTTAATTTCTACAGGATTAGAAATCTCATCTTTATATTGAAGAGTCTTTAATGATTTAGGTAATTCTGGATTAATATTAATTAATGAAATTATTTCATCAGGAAACTTTGCAGGGTGTGCTGTCTCGAAAGTTATTGATTTGAATTGGTTATGTGAAGGATATCTTTTTCTGTAAATCTGAAGCGCAGCCCAACCGACAGCACCGTGAGGTTCAATAACTTTTTTATAATCATTGTAAAATTGTATAATTGTTTTTCTCGTTAAATAATCACTTATTGAATATGAAACAATTTCACTTCTTATTTTATCCATATCAGGTTTTTTCTGAATGATACCATTCTCATTAATTTGACCTTCATAGAAATCAATTAATCTAGCTAAATTACTAGGATCTCCAACATTCATTGCAGAGGAAAGACATTTTTTTGAAGGATCAATCTTTCTATATACTCCACTTTTTAGGAATTTAGGAAATTCATCATTTTCATTGACAGCGGAAATAAATTTTATTACCGGTAATCCCATTTTGAAAGCAATTAGACCTCCCGTAAGATTACCAAAATTACCAGAGGGAACAGAAAATAAAATTTTTTCCTCTTTAGTTTCTATTATACGAGAATAACTCCAAAAATAATAGACTATTTGAGGTATCAAGCGCCCAATATTTATGGAATTTGCCGAAGATAAATTAAATCGCAACAAATCTTTGTCAGCAAAAGCTTTTTTTATCATTTTTTGACAATCATCAAATTTCCCATTAATTCCAATAGCGATAATATTGTCTCCAAGTGTAGTCATTTGTTTTCTCTGTAAATCACTTATTTCTTCTTTAGGATATAACACAATTACTTTAATTTTATTCATTTTATGAAAAGCTTGAGCAACTGCTCCCCCTGTATCACCAGAAGTTGCTGTCAGAATTAATACATTTTTCCCTTCAATAGTCAAAAAATGTTCCATAATCCTTGAAAGCATGCGGACACCGTAATCTTTAAAACTACAGGTTGGTCCACGATCTAAATAACATATATAGTCATTTTCATCTATTTTTTCCGTTATTATTTCAAAATTAAGGGCTTTAGTAATAATGTTTTTGAGGTCATCATATGAAATCGCATTACCTATAATTTTTGAGATTGTTATTAGAGCTATTTCTTGAAGTGTTAAATTTTTAAAATCATTAATTGTCTCTTGACTTATTTTTGGAATTGAATTTAACATATACAATCCCTTATCAAGAGCTTGGCCAATTAACACCGCAGTTTTAAAATCAACATCAGTGGTGTTATAATTCGTCGAATGATATTTAATCTCTCGAACTCTCAATTTATTTCAATTTTATATCATTTAAGATCAAAATACTTTATGATTGAATAATTTTTAAAAATATTAAAAATTAAAAGAGAATAATTATGACCAATAAGGAAAATGTGAAATATTACAATATTACAGAACTTTTCAATATGTTTCAACAAAAAATTAGTAAAGAAGAGTTCAGAAATTATTTTGAGCAAGGAAAAATAACTGGTAAAAAGGTTGAAAATGAGTGGTATGCAGATAAAGAGGCAATTGAAGCATTTATGCAAATCCTTGCTAAAGAGAGAGCTTTTATGTTAGAGACCCAAAAAATAGACTTGACAGACATTATTCAAGAAGGAAGAATCCTGGATATTGGAGGTGGTGGAGAGGGAATAATTGGACAATTAAAAGGAGAGAATGTAGTAGCAATTGACTTAATGAAAGAAGAGCTTGAGGGTAGCTCAAAAGCTGGAGATACAAAGAGTTTGAAAATTATTATGGATGCAACGGAACTAATGTTTTTAGATGATTCTTTTGATATTGTTACTGCTTTTTTTTCAATGATGTACATGTCCATAGAAGATCAGAACGGCGTTTTTAAAGAAATTTATAGAGTTTTAAAAGCCCAAGGAGACTTATTAATCTGGGATTTAAATATACCAAATCGTGGAAATAACGAGAAAGATTTCTTTGGAATTACGCTTGAAGTTAAAATTAGTGGAAAGACTATTGAAGTAGGTTATGCAACTTCATGGGATAAAGAACAAAATATTGAATATTTTATTCAATTAGCAAGGAAAATAGGATTTAAGATTATTGAGCAAAAATTAAATGAGCATTATTTCTTTTTAAGATTAAAAAAAACTTAAGATCAACTCTGCAATAATTAACCCGTTTTTTTAAAAAGTTCATTTATTTTCTCAAGCACTTCTTTTGGGGTTTCTACACCATAGATCATATCAGCCCTTCTATCATCTAATTTTTGATTTGCAATTTTCGAAGACCAACCTTGTACATTTGTTAAAGCGACTATTGGTTTTTGATATATCCAAGCAAACGAAATTTCAGATAAAGTACCTGCTTTACCACTTATTGCTAAACAAACATCACCAGTTAGAACAACAACAATATTTCTAGCTTGTGAAAATGGGCATGGAATAACAATATCAACATATTTATTAGCAGTATTTTTTTCTATATGGGGAATTATTCCAATAGTTAAACCATGTTCTTCCTTTACTCCCCTGCAAATAGCTTCCATAACGCCAGATAAACCTCCACATACTACAGCAAATTTATCTTGAGCAAGTAACCTTCCAATTTCATATGTTTTCCTTTCGGTTTCATTATCAATTTCACTTGCTCCGATTACAGAAATAATCCCTTTAAACTTATTTTTAAAATCAAAATTCATTTTACATGCCCTTCCTAAGTTTTTTTAACTATAATCTCTTAATTTAATAATTTTGATTAAATCATTTAATATAGCTGAAGCTGCTTCATAACCACCTGCACCTCTTCCTTTCAAAATAATTGGTCCTGCATATTGAGTTTGGAATTCTATAACATTTAACGTTCCACTTATATTTAGAGGTGAGTTCTTATCAATCAGGCGCGGTTCTACAATTAATTCATTTTTTTCAGCTATAGCTAGATGTTTAATTATTAATCCATCTGATTTAGCTAATTCAATAGCATGAGGTGTTATGCTTGATATACCTTTTATTTTGACATCATTAATATTTTTTAACCAATTGAAAAATTCATTTGCTAAAATTACCAATTTACCTGCAGCATCATAACCTTCAATATCTAAAGTTGGGTCTGTTTCAGCATACCCTAATTCTTGAGCCTCTTTTAGAGCTAAAGAAAAGCTTATACCTTCTGCAGTCATTCTACTAAGTATAAAATTAGAAGTTCCATTTAAAATTGCTTTAATACTTGTTATTTTATTCCCTATCAAATTTTCTTTAATTGACAATGCCGGTACACAACTAGCTACGGTTGCTTCATGCTGTACATAACATTTGTTTTCTTCAGCTGTATCTTTAATTTTTTTATATTCTAAATAAAATGGTGCTTTATTGGATGTGACAACATCAATTTTTGCATTTAGAGCTTCTATGATGTATGATAATGCTGGTTCGCCTGTTTTATGATTAGTAGGTGTCGCTTCTATACATAAATTTAGATTTAATTTCGAAAGATAGTCTTTTACATTAGCGCTCTTTTTCCAGTATGGAAGATCTCTAAATTTTTCTCCTGCAACTATTAATTCCTCTATATTTATTCCACCCTCTTTAATCAAACCACCATCATGCTCGAATACAGCAATTATTTTTGGATTGATATTATACTTACTCTTCAATACATCTTGTCTTTCTTTCAATAATTGAAGAAAACTTGTTCCCACGTTGCCTTTTCCAATTATGCATATTTTTAAATCCATTATTCTCCTTTAATAAAAAAGTGTTCTGGAGGATATTACATATTACATATATTAGAACTTGGAATATATTAAATATTAGCTTGTAATTAAAAATAAATTCTTTTCTTCACAAATTTTATTGAGTTCTTGAAGTAATTCTGTTTTTGATAGGGATTCTGGAAATTCAATTTTTAATTTCACATTACTCACTTCATTGAGATCGGTAAATTTTGCAGTTAATTCTGATACTGTAACATTTTTTGATGCTAATCTTTTTATCGTATCTAATACATCTGTGTCAAATACATGTCCCGTTAGAATTATTGTAAGTGACTTTCTTGCAACACCATATGTGATATTTTCTATTTGAATATTTTTTTCTTTTAGTTCACTTTTTATATTCTGTAAGCTTATTTCCATCATCTCCTCGGTCAATTCAAAAGTAACAGTGACAGGTATCATATTATTTATCACCTTATCATGAAAATGGAGAATACCATATATATTCCCGCCATTTTTTGATATAGGTTTTATTAGTTCAATTAAACTTCCTGGTGTATCTGGCAATCTTACCTCTAAATTTAT
>JBHLKB010000151.1:2382-6160 GCA_048887205.1 Candidatus Hodarchaeota archaeon | reverse complement strand
AAAACATATTAGGTTCAAACTTTATAGGTTTATCTCGTTTATTAAAAGCAATAATAATTGGAATATCGTCTATACAATCCTTAAAATATGAGATGAGTTCGTTCCAAGATATTAAATTACGTTCGTAAACGTCTTCTTGAGAATCTATTACAAATATTATACCATCTACTGCTCTTAAGGTAATTGGTCTTGTTATTAAATAGAAATCTTGACCTGTTGTAGTATAAATATGAATTTTTAATTTCCAATCTTCATTTCTAAATGAGACTGTTCCATAATCAAAAAATAATGTCCTTCGTACTGTACTTTCAATACTATGCAGCAATTCACCTTTACCAAATTCAGAAAATAAAGCCTTTATTGAAGTAGTTTTTCCAGAAAAAGCTGGTCCAAAATACACTATTTTGATACTTATAGTTTTATCACAATGGTCAATAATCATAAATATAAGTTTAAAAAAAGGTTTTTAAAATCCAATTTTTTAAAAAAATTGGTAACTCCTCAAATTAAATCAGATTCTTGTTAATAATAGTTTTTAGAGGATAGACACGTCAATTTCGCGTTCTGCTAGCAATAATTTGAGGTTATTAGCAAGAAATTCTTTAGCTTCAGATTTTTCCATGAGATAGGCATCCATGTGCGCAAGTCCTAACCCACGCAAATAATCATAAGCTCCTTTAGACGGATGGAGCTTGGATGCAGGTAACATTGATTCAGCTAATGCTCTAGTCAGAGGATTATCACCTCCCATAGATGCAAATTGTGTTCGGAAAAAGTCATGAATTTCTTCAATCATATCGGTAAAGTGGAAGTGGTCGGCGTTGTTAAGTACTATCATGCGCTTGGGTTCTGGAGTCCTTTTATAAAGGTCAAGTATTGTTGGTAAAGGTAAAAGAGTATCTTTTTCTGCAGCCAAAAACAGCGTTGGTACTTCTCGATTCCAAAAATTATGTATTGGTTCCAATATCTCAGAATCAACTTGCTCTAGGTTATGCTGATTTTGTAGAGATCTACCTCCTCCTGGAGCAAGAGGTAGTGCTGCACGAATTCTATCATCACACCTAGTTACCACAAGTGTAGTCCACCCTCCAAAAGAATGCCCGGTCATTCCTATGCGGTCTTTATCGATGGAATCCTGCGGAATCCATGCTTTACCTGTGACTATATTATCAATTAAAAAAGTTATATCTAAAGGTCTATCAATTGAAGATCTTTTCACATTTACTCTCATTTCCTCAGGAGGCACTCCCTTCTTTGTCTTTAAATAGGGTTCAAGAGTATCCCAAATTGTACTCCCTAAATGGTCTGGTGATGCTATTATATATCCATGGCTCGCGAGGTGACAACAAAAATGAGTAGTCTGTCGTTTGTGGCCACCAAAACCATGCGAAAACATAATTAAAGGAAAAGATCCTTCCCGGAGAGGGACGCCTCGAACTGCTTCCTGGCTTACTCGGCTGAATACTCGATATCTATCCTGAGTTTTTTTATCTAAATCGTGCCCTTTATATTCATCCGTTGCAGGATACCAAAATTCTACTGGCAATTTTCTTTGTCGTGAAGAATCGATTATTTCTTGAGTACGAACACCGACTGGAAAAGGACCTCGAGAGAATGGATCGTATTTTAAACTCATTTTTTCTAATTTATTGTTGTATTATTTATTTACTATTTATTCAAATAATATTGAAATCTATAAAAATCATTCAAATAATCTATTTATTAAGATTAGAATCATGCTCTTTCAAAGTATCAGTAAGAACCAAACACAGCTTCTCTAACAAATTCGTATCTACTTTGTCGATCGTATCATTAACAGTATGCATATATGCATGTGCTTCTACTTCACCAATTCCAAATCCTTGAAGGCCCATATCTCCTAAAAATCCTCCATCGGAATGGGTGCCAAAAATCCTTTCTGTAATGAAATGTTTGATCTTAAGGTTTCTTTTGTTATTCAAAAGTAAATAATCAATTTCCTTAGCGTGATCCCCTTTTAATCCTGGAAAAAGATAAACATGATTAGCTATGGATTCAAAATTAAATATTATCGATTTTTCACGATCAAAATTTTCTAGATTATTATAAAAATACCTAATACCCATTGTTCCACATTCTTCAGCTCCAGTAAAAAGAAACCACATGTTATAGTTTGTTAATCTATTTTCTGGATTATTATAATAATTCAACAGTTCTAAATTGCACGCTATACCTGAAGCGTTATCAGTAGCACCATTAGAACTATTATTTGTTATATTAAGAAGCATCATTATCATGGTAAACATGTTCAATATTAAAGGAAGCAGTCCGATAATATAAAAAGTTATTTCAAATCCTTTAAATATCAAGTTTTTTAGGATTATAACAACAGTTAAAATAATTGATGAAAAGATCCAAAGTTTAATCATTCTTATCCGTTTTCTAATCGTGAATCTTTGTCCCTTGGAATCTACATGACTTATAAACAATGCTATTCTGTTATTGTTCTTTATTTCATTTGAAAGAGATTTAATCTTTACTGTAAGGTTTTGTGAATTTAATTTTGAAATGAGTTGAATATTTTCAGGTTTCCTCGTCAATATAATTGATGCAATTAATATGCCAAGTAATATTAGACTTAAAATCAATGACATAATCATAGATATATTCAAGTAAAGGAATATTAAAATTAAAGAAATGGATAAGAATGCTAATTTAGGATAGATTCTCGAATAAAATGAACTAAAAGTAAAAGGCTGGACTTCAAATTTTAAATTCAAATTCTCTATTATTTGCTTTACCTTGTTGAAAGCTTTAATCTCAAACTCCGTCCCAGTTAATCGAGGAAAAGAAAATTCCTTAAGATTTTTTTTAATTCGGGCTTCTTCAATCATTTTAATCTTAAGTTATGATTTTATCTCTCTGATTATGAATTAAATTGTGATTCATGCTCTTTTAAAGTATCTAAATTGAAGTTTTTATGATTTTTCTCGATTACAAAAAAATAAATTTAAGAGTTTTGCTTATTCCTTTTTTTTATATTTTTAGTAAAAAAAAATATTTTGTTATTCGAATCCGATTAATAGATTATTGAAATTACCTTAAGAAAAGGAAAATTTCATTTTTTCTAATAATTAAACTCTTTTATTTGACCATAATTTTCAAATTTATTATATTTCTTATTTTTTGAGTTAAAATGAATATATATAGGAGATTCATTAAGAATTGGCAGAGATTCAAAAATTAATTTATCTCCATATCTGATAACCTTCAAAACTAAAGGTAGATGAGAACGAAATATTCTATCTCGAAGACTTGCCCATCCAAAAACAAATCCCCCACTAACATGAAGATAAACATGTAATTCATAAATATTATTATTAAGTTGCCACTCAGCTAAAACTTCATCTCTCATAAATCTTGTGTAAAAACTTGAGATCTGTTTATAATCATATTCAGATCCTATCGTGAGAAATAAATCTCCAGTTGAATCAGAATGAGTTAAAGTATATTTTCTTGGAATTTTCAATTTCTCACTATCTACAGAATCTTTATATACCAAATGCAGTTTTTCAGGGTTAAAATTTGCCATTGCTATATTATTCCTATTATAAAACAAAGTTTAAACATTTTTCTTATAAACTATTAATATAAACAACTGAAAATTAAGGGAAAAAAAAAAAGAAAAAAAAATTTCTAGTAATTATCTTTTCTTAATAATTAAATATATAATTCCAACGAGAATTATTATGGTAGAAACCAATGCAGTTATGCCTACTGTTAAATTAGAAGCAATTTG
>JBHLKB010000151.1:0-2282 GCA_048887205.1 Candidatus Hodarchaeota archaeon | reverse complement strand
AAATATATAATTCCAACGAGAATTATTATGGTAGAAACCAATGCAGTTATGCCTACTGTTAAATTAGAAGCAATTTGTTTAATAAAAATCCCCAGTAATGCCCAAACTATAACAAAACTATAAGCGTAGTCTTTCCGTAAGTAAAGAATTCCAAATGTTATAAGAACCGCTACTATTATTACAACGACCGTTAATGCTACTGGTAACAATTCAAAAAACACTGCTACTGGTAATCCATAAACATTCAACCCAACATCAACTATTACGGCAGTTACATTAGCTATTGTTGCAACAGTAATCCAACCTAGATATATACTGAAAGGAACATGTACAGCAACTTTTTCAATTCTAGTGACTTCAGATTTTCCTATTTTTAATCTAAGATAAATTAATATTAATGAGAGTAAAAGAACAATCATAAAGACTAGAGAAAGTGGAACTAATTTATAATGCCATAGAAAAATCCATGTAACATTAGCTATACTTGCAATAATAAAGAAATAACCTATATCGTCTAAGTATTCCATTTCGATCTTGTCTTTTTTAAATATATCCCTGATCTGATAAACAGAAAATAATCCTAATAAGATATAAATAACACTCCAAATTGAAAAAGTAATTCCTGCTGGCACAAACAAATTAGGTAAAGCATCAGATAATTCTTGAGTAGTATTACCTCCAATTGGTAACAATACTGCTAGAAAATTAACAATCACCGTTGCAAAAAATCCGATGAGATTTAAAATCTGCAATAATTCTTTCTTTTCCATTGTAAATTGACCTATTTATTATAATTGTATTCTATTAATTTTTAATTTTTAATTTTTTAATGGATATCTAATTAATAAACTTAGTCCATATTATTTATTTATTCTATTTTCATTTTATTAAGAAATTAGAGAAGAGACCGAAAATGAATAAAATATTAGGTATTAAAATTTATAAATTAGAAATTTCTCGATAAATATTTTTTAAATCCATATGCTTAACATATGGATTATGTTATTTATTTAAGGGAAAATCTTATCCTACTTTACAGAAATTAACGGATTTCACAGAACGTATTCAAAATAAACCTTCTATTTGGCAGATCTTTGAAAAACTTTATAAAACAAGCCGAGTCCTTGAAATTAAAGATATACCCTCCCTCGAATCGGTAATAACTGACACCTTCATCGGTAAAACCCCAGAATTGATTGAATAAGAGTTAAAAATCAATTTCTATCAGATAATTGTTGAGTTAATTCCTATTCGACTCTAAATTTTCTTTTAATTTCAAGAAGAATTTATAAATAGTGTAAAATAATAAGAATCTTAGTACAAAGATTTGTACTCGAATGTCCAATAATTAAAAAATTCAAATCAAAAATATTTAAGAGAGTGATAATTTATGGGTAAATACTTAGTTCTATGGGAAACAGATTGGACCAAAGTCCCAATCGATCGAAAAGAAAGAGGTATGGGCTGGAATGGTTTAATAGCCTTAGTTAAGCAAGATATACAAAAAGGTGTAACAAAGGATTGGGGAGCTTTCGTAGGTGAAACAAACGGTTATGCTATTATGGAAGCTTCTGAAGTTGAACTTGGTAAACTGTTACAAAAATATGTTCCGTTTATCAAATTTGAAATAAAGGCAATCGCAACAGTAGATCAGGTCCAAGAAGTTATCGACGATTTAAAAAAGTAAACTAAAATTCGCTAAATAAGCCAAATTTACTTTTATAACTTTTTTTTTTTTTCTGAAGAGAAAGAATTAAGATAAAAAATTCATGTCAATTAAGTACCCAAATAGGAAAAAAAAATAACTCAGATTTCTTTTCATTAAAAGTAGAAAATAGAAAGAAAACTATTGATGAGAAAAAAAAATAGGCGGCTTCAAGTAATTTTTGAACACCCTTGACCATATTAATTCGCTCATTTTTTTGAAGGCAAATAATTCGATAAATTCCATAAACTTATATAATTATAATCGATGCATTTTCAGTGAAAATCTCATCAAAAATAAATTAAAAGTAACCATAATTTTGATAAGTTAAATATATATCACAGCGTTAACAACTATGAACAATCAATAATCTAATATGTGAGAAACAAATATTAATATGAAAAAATGGAAATTATTGAACAAATGGAAGAACAATATATTGAATGTTATGGTGGTGTAAAATTACACACGATGATCACTGGAGCAGGAGAACCATTAATCTTGCTACACGGTTTTCCTGATTTCTGGTACGGGTGGAAAAACGTGATTTTAGGTCTGAAAGACGAATTTAAGTTAA
>JBHLKB010000150.1:0-6203 GCA_048887205.1 Candidatus Hodarchaeota archaeon | reverse complement strand
ATAAATTGGAGTGCTAAAAATTGGAAATTAACAATATCGACAGATGGAAAAGAGATAGAAGTGCCATGTTTTTATGTACTTAACACAGGATTTACAAATGGAGATGGTATAACAGCCCCTCTAGTTTATGTTGGTACTGGACAAGTAAAAGATTTTAAAAAAACAGATGTCAAAGATAAGATTGTAGTGGCTGATATTGAATTTCCAACTTTACCATTAGGGAAATTGATAAACTTAGCAAAACTATATTATGTTTCTGATCCATCAAATTCAATGGATAAAACTACTGAACTTATCTTAACCTTTGCATTATCGAATTTTCCACCCCAGGCTTTAGGTGGAAAAAGAAGAGAAGATTCTGTGTATTGGAGGGCATTCGATAGAGGGGCGTTGGGATTAATATTAATTTTAAGGGATTATCCTTCAAATATCAACAGCCATTGGGGTCCTTATGATGGAGTTATGAAACCAATCCCGGCATTATATGTAGGGAAATATGATGGAATGAAAGTTCGAGAGTTAGCACAGGAAAAAGGTTCTCAAGGTACGATATTACTTGAAGGTGTTAAAGAACCAAGTATAGCACATAATATTTGGGGTATTTTACCAGGAAAATCAGAAGAAATGATAATGATTTCAAGTCATCATGATTCAGCATTTAAAGGAGCATCCGAGGATGGAACAGGAGTAGCTATGGTATTAGCTCAATTAAGAGCGTGGTCGTACATTCCAAAAAATGAACGCCCGAGATCTATATTATTTTGCTTATCTGCGGGACATCTATATGGAGGGATTGGTGCTGAAGCATTTGCCAGTAAATATAAGGATACTTTATTAAAAAACGTACTTGTAGACGTAAACTTAGAACATATGTGTGCTAAAGAAGTTGTAGAAGACCCTGAAACGCATAATTTTAAAATAACCAATAATCTCGCAATAGGAGCACTATTTATCTCACGAAATGAAAATTTAGTAGCCCCTATTATTAAGGTCTGTAGGGATTATAATATTGAGAGAATGCTGTTAATTCCAGATAACTTTTTCGCAACACCCCCAATTGGAGAAGCAGGACATTTCGCAACTAAAGCAGATTTAAAAGTTATTCATTGGATTAGATCTCCATATTATTTACTCACAGCAGAAGATACACTTGATAAGATTGATTATGATAAGCTTCATCCTACTGCTCAATGTGTATCTGACTTAATGAATTCATTAATGGTTATGCCACGAGAAAATTATTAAAGGATATTTAAAGATGTAGTTATCAAAAATCAGAGAAAAGATTTTTATTAAAAAAAAAGATTTTTATTAAAATATTTGAAGTTTTAGCGTATATTATTCAAAAATCTTTCCTGCTCCTCCGTGAGTTAGTTCTTCTCCTAATGCTACGCGTACAAGATTGCTAATAATGTAGGGTTCTAATCCTTGGGCTTTTGCTCTGCTTCTAAGACCCAAAATACACACAGGACACAAAAATACCATCGCTTCAGCTCCTGCATCCTTCGCATCCATTATATTTTTCATCCTCCATTCTACTTGTTCTTCTTTGGATACGTTAGCCATGCCTGCTTGGGCGTTGCCACAACAGAGAGCATTTACTCGGTCATATTTTCTATTTACTCTTTCAACCCCTATTAATTCGAAGAGTTCGTCAAGAATTGTATCTTTTTCGAAAGTATATCTTGAAGCACAAGGTTGCTGATAAGCGATTTTCATATTTAGTTTTCTTATCTGATTGTGGTGTTCCTTAACATAATCTCGAAGATATTCTATTATATGAATCGGTTTGAATGGCAAGGCAATACCGTATTCTTTAACTTTGTTGGCTAACATAGCGTAGCAATCATCATGATAACATATAATTTTCTTAGCACCGGTCTTAGTGAGATTATCTACGAAGGTTTGGGCATTATCCTTGATTACGCTTGGTGTTCCCGCGTGTATCAAACCAAAATAACAGAAATAATCTGCTCCTTTTAGAAGGGTCAATCCCTCAAAGAGCTGTCCTTCAATAACTCCAGGATGTAAATCTGCCATAACACAGAGATTCATAACAGGTTTTCCCGGTTCACCCTCTATAACTTGAGATTTCAATCGAGTACTCATGTTAAATACGGTTTGGGCGTCTTTAGTTATTTTAAAAGTTCCAGTTTCTTCCTGTCTATCGTTAATTAAATCAAAGGGATTGGCACCCTCAGGACAGAACATATTACAAGCAGCACAAGTAATGCAATCCGCCGTAACAGGAGTTGGCTCACCTTCTATCAATTTTTTAAACTCCTTTTTAGCCTTTTCCTCAGGATACGCTAAATAAGAGCATTTCATTAAGCACTCTCCGCAAAGAGTACATTTTTCTTCATAAAACATTTTTTAATTCGCCTTCTAGATTTTACATCAAGTTGATAAAATTATTTAAAATAATAAAATAATTTAATAGAAGAAGTTTAATAATCTTTTTCAGATTGTAAAATTTTAGATTAATGGTTGATCAATATTTAATTATAATTTTTCTTTAAAATCTCTTTTTGGTAATTCTGCAATTTGCTCGAAATTAGTCAATTGCATTTTTTTCGATTAATTCATCAATCCAGTTCTCGAAATAAAACATTTTAGTGGGCACAAAACTGATTACTTCTTTAACGTACGGAATTTCTTTGATCTCCTTAACTTGATCGTCGATATCTCTCAACTTATCTATAAAGACGGTAAAAATGAATGCTTCTTGGTTAGCAACTCTCCACATGTAAAAATAATTTTTTACTATTTTCATAACTTTACTCAAAGACTCAGCGGCGATTCTTTGAAATTTCATAATTAATAGGTAAGAGAGGAAATCCGCTGCGCTTGTATCAAGATCTATCATGAAAAGAATTATATTATTTTCCCTCAGGTATTTTAACCTTCTTTTGACAGTTTTAGATGAGATTCCTAACTCATTCGCTATTTCTACATCGGTTTTTCTACAGTTATCCTTGATGGAATTAATTATTTTCCAATCCGTTTTATTTAACCTTTCACTTTTAAAGCCTAGAGATGGAGGAATGAGTAAAATAAAGTTTTCCATATTTTGTATTTCTTCAAATTCCATCAATTTTTCAAGATTTTTTTTGAAATCATAGTCGTCAGAATATATATGAATAATCTGCATCTTATTTTGGAGAGAGATTGCACCTCCCGAAACCTCATCTAGTTGTCCGATACGTTCAATTAATTCTTGTTGATCTGTATCTTGTTTTACATCAACAAGAGTATAACATACTGATTTTTTAAACATTAAAAAATTAACATTAGTTACAAATTTCATTATTACTCCCAAATCCACAAGGTTCTTAATCCTATTTTTAACTAAGTAGGGAGTTAACTTAACTTTCTTAGCAAGAGATTCGTAAGTCATCCGTCCATCGAAAAGCAGCAACTTTAGAATTTCTATGTCTTTATCATCCATTTTTAAGCTGATCACTTTTTCCTTTATACTAATTAATGTCCATTTTCCTTATTTATTTTTATGAAACTGTACATTTTTTGGTAAATTTATGTCCAGTTAAAACGATTGAAATCGCCGTATTCTTTAAATATTTCAATTTTTTCTTAATATTTGAGAAAAACTGAGTAATTTTACCTGGTTTTTCTTAATAAAATTACAAATTATTAAAAGGAGGTAAATAAAATGAAAGAAATATTAGTATTGTATCAAACTAAAAACTCAAATTGGTATAAACCTTGGGATAAGCGATCCTTGGGGTTCAATCTCATCGGATTCATGCTTATATCCATTATAACAGCTATATTTACCGTGTTTTTTGACATTGTAATGATAGGAATAGGGTATATCTATATCTATTTTGTATTGATATTTCTGATGATGGCGACATATTTTTTCATGATTAATTTGAAGACTAAAGGTACGGCTACTTTCATTTTCGGGCTATGTGGTATTATGGGAATTCCCATTGAATTAGTCATAGAATGGCAGTTAGAGAATACTTTAGCTTCTCCTTGGAGTGCTTTATACTGGGCTTTGATTTATGTTGCGTATGGTTTGTCTATAGATATTTCACTATGGTTACTAAAACCTGCTAGAAATGAGAGAAAAGCAGTTCTACTTTCCTCATTAATCTCTTCAGTTAGTTTCATTTTATTAAGTATTTTAGCTTTATGTACTTTTTATAAAACAGGATTATCAGAACCTGGTACTGCTGATTTTCTCACGTTTGCATACTTTATGATACCATATTCAATAATTCAGGGAGTTATGGGGGGATTTCTGGGTTGGTATTTTGCCAACTATATGCTTAAAAACAAAATTTAGAAAGAAAATTTAATAAAGTAATAAAATAAATTTAAGGGTGATAAAAATAATGAGTAAAATTAGATTAGAATTTGATGAAGCATTAGATTTATGTGAACAAGTTCGTGCTATAAATAAGAAAAAATTGATTTCTTTTAATAAAATGTGGTGTTGGGGTTGTGCAAAATTCACTAAAAGTCCCGAAAAAAGATGCTTTGGCAATTCTGAAGACGGAAGCAATACTGGATGTACTCAAGTTAATAAGTATTATAAAAAATTGAAAAACTTATAAAAAATCATTTTTTTCTCTTTTTTTTTCCTTTTGTTATTTTTATGGAATTATATAGTATTTTTTTTTTAGTAATCAGTTCCAAACTTTATATATAAAAGCAACTTAAGGATTAATTATAAAAAACTCAATTATAAAAAATCCAAACAATGGTGAATGATTGTGAGTGAAAAGCGGTATAATGAAGTTGCTGATGTTGTTGCAGGAGGTTCTAGTACTGGTGGTGTCACTGCTTCTGCTGCTGCATTGCTTGGTGCAGATCTCGTGGTAGTTGCTCTTGCTTGGGATCACCCGCCTTCTGAGGGGGGAATTGTCACAATTACCTTTTTAATGATGATTTCATTTGTGGCTTTTATTAATGTTATGCACCAAATAATGAGATCTGAATACATAGTTTCGCGTTTAAAATTGAAGGGTAAGGAAGAAAAGATTATGGAACAAAGTACTCGAGAATTGTCTCAAATTTCAAAATGGGCTCGTTATTTACATGTTACAGGGCTACTTTTTACAATGATTGCATTTTGGATTATTAGTTACAAATATTTAATTAGTCTCATAGGGTATCATTTTGCTATATTACTTCTTCCTTTTATTCTATTCACTCTATATTGGATACCTAAATTAGCAGGTATTGAAAAGGAGATATCAATACTTTCGCTTGGATATTTGATACAGTTATTAATTCAGGTTGTCTTTCTTGTCTTAATTTGCCTTGATTTCTTTAGAATTTTAACAATTCCCTAGTTTAATATTAAATTCTTTAACCCTTTAAAAATCCCTTTTTAACTCTTTTTTTTAATTATTCAGAAATACCATTAGACTAAGAATAAAGTAGTAGAGTTGATAGGGACTGACCATAATTCTTTCAATTATTCCCCTATATTTACCTGCTGCAAATATACTAGAAATAATTACACCAATTAATGAGACTATAGCTGAAATGAGTGAATATAGGGCAAAACCACTCCATCTTGGTATAAACTGCAAACGAATCCACAGTGCCACCATCCCAGCAATTGCGAATAAACCCATTAGAACCACAAGTGCTATATGTCCCTTTCCTTTATAAGTTGTGAATTCACCTCCTTCATCAAGAGGGAAAAACAGAGCGACAAGTATTCCTAAGATTGAGCTTATTATAAGGAGAATAGGTCCAAGTATTGAACCACCTCCATCGTTTATCCCCCAATTTAACCCTATAAAAAATGCAAATAATAAAACACTTTCTGTAATCACAAATGACTGGGATAAGCGTCTGTTGGGTGCCCCAACTGCAAACAGTGAACTAATATCGTCTCGAATATGGCTATAATTCGAATCTAAACTTCCACATATAATCCACATAGCCGTATAAATGATTGGACTAAGCATTCCACAAATTGCTAAAATCTGAAATATACTCATAATTATCTGGATTAGTGCTTAAAATTAAAACTTTTTTACTGCCAAAGCTTTAATTAATTGGTTTCCTTTGCCAAACCATAAAAAATTTTCTCAAGTTGTATTGGTTCAATTTTATCCTTCCATCTCGGCGCATTTTGCTCAGTCCATTTTTCATATTTTGATACATCTAGTTGTTTTATCTCCTCTGGAAAAATCACTTTCAATCTTGTAACAATATTT
>JBHLKB010000149.1:0-6236 GCA_048887205.1 Candidatus Hodarchaeota archaeon | reverse complement strand
TGGCAGATTTTCATACTAAAACCTTTTATGGCCAAAAAAAAAGCGTTAGAGTCACAAGCCCCTCAAAACAAGTTCCCTATATTTTCCTTAGTTGTTTAAATAGAAAAAATGATGGCTCTTGGGAAAAACCATCTGAAGGAGAAGGAAAAACAGTAAGATTATCTATTGAAGAAATCATTTGTATTTTAGAAGTGCTTAATAGGAGGAGTGCAAACTGGAGGGGTTATCATGTTTTCAAAGAACGTAAAACTGAGATTTATGTAGGGTGGGAAGATGAATCTCGTCAAGTTTTACAGATTAGAATAGGTGATTACACCAAGAAGCTTCGATTCCCAAATTTAAATTTTATGACTTTAATGCTAGATCATATTTTATCTGAGAAAATAGAGTCTGCTACGAGTGGCACTTTTGAAACAAAAACAAAAGAAACAGTAGAAGTAGATGAAGAAGGTGAATATGGTCTTTTTTCAGAACATATAACAGCTAGAGATGGTTTACACATTGTAGAAACTACTGAATATGGTGTTTCCCGTGATACTCTCGAAATAGAAGCAAAGATTAAGGTGGAAAGCCCTAAAGCTCTGTTAATAACTTTAGAATCTGGGAAGGAATTTTGGATACCTAAAAGCACTCTACACAGTGCTTATGATGTTAGCGAAAAAGAGAAGTCTCAAAAGTTTATTGTGGATAAATGGATAATCGAAAAACAAAAAATTTTGGGAAAATAAGTAAGTAGACTTTTCAGTTTTGAGAAATGTAAAATAGTTATTTTCTTTTTATTTCTTAACCAAATTATCTAAATTTTTAATTTTTATGGAACTCAGTATTGATTTTTTAAAACTAATTGCTTTAAATGTATTTGAAGTTGTACATCCCCTTTTAGGTACAAAAGAAGCTGCTATAAAGTCAACTAGAGGGGCTGGTGGAGATTTATCAATGGAAATTGACTTAGTCGCTGAAAAAGCAATAATAGATTCTTTACAAAAAGCGAGTGTTAGTCTATTACTAATAAGCGAGGAATTAGGAGAAAAATATATTGGAAATGAGAAGGAAGCGAAAGAGAATCATAATATTCTAATCGTTGATCCTTTAGATGGATCCAATAATGCAGCAAGAGGAATCCCTTATTGCTCTGTTTCTATAGCTTATGCGATTGGAAAAAGAGTAAATCACATTAGGAAAGCTGTGGTTCTTAACCTTATTACAAAAGACATATATTGGGCAGAAAAAGGGAAAGGAGCTTATCTTAATGATACAAAAATTCAAGTCTCAGATTTAGATATTTCAGAAAAATGCTTTTTTGAGCTCAATCTTCCTATGAAAAATCTAATGAAGAATTTGCAGAAATTAACTCCTCTAATAAGAAGATTTTATAGAATACGAATATTTGGAAGTAGTGCTTTAACCCTATGTCAAATCGCAAGTGGAACTATGGAAGCTTTCATTAACTTAAGAACCAGCAACAGGTTAGTTGATGTAGCTGCGGGATTGTTAATTTTAAAAGAGGCTGGTGGCCGGATTTTTTCTTTAGAAGGTAGTGAGATTGACTCTAATTTGTCAATTGATGTTAAATTCCCATTTATAGCATGTAATGTCGAGTTAGAATCGTTTCTTAAAAAAGAATTAATCAATAAAAAGATTTAATGATATTAGTTTATAAAGTAAAAATTTACGAGTTCATAAAGTTAAAAATTAAAAAACTTAATATATATTTATGAATTCACGGAAAAGAGTAACTACAACATTAAATCATAAAGAACCAGATAAAGTTCCACTTGATTTAGGCGGGCATCAATCTGGGATTCATGTAAAAGCCTATAGAAAGCTGTTAGATTATCTGGAAATTAACGAGAAAAGTATTCAATATTGTGATTTTGTCCAACAAATAGCATTGCCTTGTGAAGAACTATTAGAGAGATTTAATATAGATATGAGATATGTCCGCCCTTTAGGTGGTATGGTAAATGTAAAAGAATTCGAACCTCAATATGAGGGAAAATATGTTGGAGTGTACGATCAATTTGGCTGCTTTTGGGGAAATCATGCGAACAAAGATTTAGATGAGATTTTATATTATGATCCTGTTATACATCCGTTTGCGGAACTTAAAACTATTCAAGAGATTGAAAATTATGATTGGCCCGATGGAAAAGATAAATCTCCTTTTAACGGGTTAAGGGATTATGCTAAAAAATTGCGCAAAACCACCAATTACGCCTTATCGACACCTCCTACTGGCTGTGTTTACGAATACACAACTTTTCTTTTTGGCTTTACAAAAGCATTAAGATATCTACACTCTAAACCTGAATTGATTGCAGCAGCAATGAAAGGGCTTTTAAAATATTGGATCGATTATAATATAACATTTTTAAACGAAGTTGGAGAATATTTAGATGTTATATGTATCAATGGAGATTTGGCTGAACAAGCAGGTCCAATTATGAACTTAAAAACATACGAGAAATTAATAAAACCAATTGAGAAAGAACTTTCTGAACGAATACATAAATTAGCAGATGTTAAGATTAATTATCATTGTTGTGGCTCTACCCCATTATTCATCCCTCATTGGGCAGAAATTGGGTATGATATCTATAATCCTGTTCAAATTTCCGCTTATGATATGGAACCCTGTAGTTTAAAAAAGCGTTTTGGTAACATGATTACATTTTGGGGGGGATTATGTAATACTCAAGGAACATTACCTTTTGGAACTCCTCAACAGATTCGAGAAGAAGTAAAGAAAAATCTTGAATGTTTTAAACCTGGAGGAGGCTTTGTAGCAGCAAATATTCATAATATCACAGCTGAGGTTCCACCTCAGAATATTGTAGCAATGTTTGATGCTGCAAATGAATTTAGAAATTATTGAAAAGCAAATATTTGGATAAATATTAATCTGGTACCTTTATGGGATATTTTCCATATTTCATTCTAATATTATTCATGGCAACAAATCTATCAACTGTTACCCCTGGATGAATGCTATGTCCTGATCCAAAAAAATATCCCCCACCTGGTGCTAATTCACGAATTAGCTTTTTAGAATATGCTTCAATTTCAGAAATTTCTCCTAACGTCAAGGATACAGGACTTAGATTTCCAGAAAAAGTTATTTTATCTCCATATTTCTCATATAATTTAAAAATATCATAATCTGGATTATTTGTAGTTGGTTCAATAGGATTTATGATATCTATGCCACACTTAATAATATCCTCAAAAATTTCTAATATATCACCATCGCTGTGTAGCATGATTTTACAATCACGTTTGTGAGCAGCATCGCATACTCGTTTTAACCATGGAAATACATAATCATGAAAATACTTTGGCTTCATAAACAAACCATTTTTAAAACCGTAATCATCCCATAATAATACAATTTGAGCATCTTTTTCTGCCAAAATTTTCACAAGTTCTACTGTGAAAGTACCATAATCATCAAAAATTTTTCTCGCTTCTTTTGGGCGAGATAATATTCTTGAAAATGTTTGGAGTCCAAAACCCTCCAGGGGACCTTCTAAAATGCTTGCTGTTGCCGGAATTGAAAAAACTTCATTATTCAAATCTTCTTGTACGGCTCTACCATTTAAAAACCATTTTAATCTTTGTTCAGAATGAGGATCTGGTTTTTCCCAACTCTCATAATCTTCAAAAGATTTTAAATAACCACCTTGATAAGCTAACATTACAGTTCCATCTTTTTGAATATCAATCTTCATTATTCGCCCATATTCATCAACGTATAATTTTCCAAGTTTGATAGTATCTCTAAGTAAAAGACTGACATAACTTAACACTAAGTCAATTTGAACTTTTCGAAAGAATTCATACATTATTCTGTAACCTCGACCACCACTAGGGTCAACACCATAATGTCTTACAATTGTATTATTAGTAAAAGCGCTTTCAAATGCTGGAACTCTGTCAGGTTCTTCATGATTTATTGCTTTTAATACTCTCTCTGGTGCCTTGATTTTATATCCCCTAAACTCTTAAAATTAATCTGATTTATAATTTATATTGACATTAATTTTGTTAAATTAAGATTTCTTAAAAATTGTCTTGATTCATGATAGAATCTAAAAGAATTAAGAGAGAATTTTTTGATCGATCTACTGAATTAGTAGCAAGAGAATTACTCGGGAACTTTTTAGTAAGAGAGACAAGAAAGGGACGCATTGTTGGGAGAATTACGGAAGTAGAAGCATATCTTGGACCATATGATAAAGCTAGTCATTCTTATAATTACAGAAAGACTAAAAGGACAAACGTAATGTATATGAAGCCCGGAACGCTTTATATTTATTTGATATATGGAATGTATTATTGCTTAAATATTATAACTGAGCCAGAAGGAATACCTTGTGCGGTATTGATTAGACAATTATCTCCTATTGAAGGTATTGATTTAATGATTGAAAATAGAAACGTTAAAATTGGAAAAAACTTCAAGAATTTAACTGATGGTCCTGGAAAGCTGTGTATGGCATTAAATATAACAAAAAAAGAATTTAACGGGGAGGATTCTTGTTCTATTAAGTCAAAATTATTTTTCGTTGAAGGAGAAAAAATTAAAGATAATTCTATTGCAGCCAATAAAAGAATTGGAATAAGTTATGCTGAAGAAGATAAAGATCGGCTTTTAAGATTTACTTTAAGGGATAAAAAATTTTAGTTTTCCTAATTGATTTCTACTTTTTCCTATTACAAATTGGACATTAATGGATAAATTTAAATACTTGTATTGCTCGTTTTCATTTGTAATTTGGGGTTTAAGGTAATTTAAGGTGATCTTATTACAAGGGACGCTCTGAAATTTTTCCAAGCATACATTAAAGAAATGATTGATATTGGCGGGAATAATTTACCCAAAGCAATTTCCACGAAATCTGGTTCAAAATTAGGTAAATTATATAAAGAAAGGGGGTTAGCTCTAGATTTTGGTCTCGCTTTAAAACAAGTATATTCTGCACTTAAAGCAAAACCATTGATAAAAAAAATTAATAATAATATATATGAGGTGATTGTTAGATACTCAAAAAAATTTTGTCCGATAGGAGGAGCATATAATCCTTCCCGAGCTCAGATTTTTCAAGAGAATATTTGTATTCCTTATACACGGGGTTTTTTAAATGAAGTTTTTCCACAATTTATGTTCGAATCAGAAATTCTAAACTGTATACCACTTAATAATCAACATACTTGCCATTACATTCTAAAAATCAAAAATAAGAAGAAGGTAGAAAATAAAACTTGAATTGAAGGCTTTTTCAATTCAAATCTTTTTTTTTAATAATTATATTAGAAACTCTAATATTATTTTTATTATCAAATAAATAATTCAGATAACAAATCTTAAATAACTTAAAGGGAAGATTAATCTTGATTTCTCTTCATCATTTTTAACCAAACTTATTATAATTATGTCAAAAAATAAAGATGCTTTAAAGTTCTTTCAAGTATATATTAAAGAAATGATTGATATTGGAGGAGAGAATTTACCAAAAGCCATTTCTAGTAAATTAGGGGCAAAACTAGGGAAAATGTATAAAGATCGAGGATATGCTCTGGATATTGGAATTGCACTAAAACAAATTTATTTTGCATTGAATGGTAAACCAGTGATAAAACAATTAAATGAGAATAGATATGAAGTAATGGTAAGATACCCAAAGAAATTCTGCCCTGTTGGAGGAGCTTATAATCCCTCCCGAGCTCCGATTTTTCAAGAGAACATTTGCATACCTTATACACGGGGTTTTTTAAATGAACTTTTTCCCCAATTCATTTTTGGTGAAGATTTCTTAAGTTGTATTCCCCTTAATAATCAAAAGCTTTGCCATTATATTTTAAAGATTAAAAAAAAATAAAAGTTAATTTACTTACCTAGAAATTTTAACTTCTATATTATATTTCTGTATTTCGAATTTCAGTTTTAAAGCAATTTTTATTAAGCCTTAGAAACTTCTCATTTTCTTCTTTATTATCAAATAAATAATTCTGATAATAAGCCTTAAATATTTTTAATTAGAGATATAACTATATTCTGCCTTATTATTCAAAAAACATTTTTCAGTAAAATGCCAAGAAATAGAGATGCATTAAAATTCTTTCAAGCATACATTAAAGAAATGATTGATGTAGGGGGCATTAATCTCCCAAAATCGATTTCTGTCAGTTTAGGAGCAAAGTTAGGTAAATTATTACGAGAGAGAGGATTTGTTAGA
>JBHLKB010000148.1:0-6283 GCA_048887205.1 Candidatus Hodarchaeota archaeon | reverse complement strand
CGCTAAAACTGTAGCGCCCCCCGCCATAGAAAATTGGGGATCAAAGTTATCAACTGCAATTGTGCGAAGCATATCCATTGCTAATCCCCACTCCGGGTAATTTAAATCAATCATTTCAAAGGCATGTTGTCGAGTGATGTACCCCTCCGCACCAAAAGCAGGAATCCAGCTATACAGATCATCATCTTGAGCATGAAAGATTTCATTCTTTTTCTCAAATCTTATACAAAACCGCTGAACTTTCCGAAAAAAATTAAATTGTTCTTGAGATAACAATGGCATTAAACTATTATTAACAAAAGCATATCGGTTTTTAAGGCTCAATTTCTCGAGAATTTCATCATTAATGACTTGGGTTTCGAATTTTTGCTTTTCATTCATTTTATTCATCCCTTAATTTGACAATTTTAATTTGAATTTTTTAAAATGGAATTTCATTTCTAATATAACTTAATATTCCATAATAAGGTTTGTTCAGATTCTTTAATTAATTTTATTTTATAGTTAATGAAAAAGTAATATTATAATTGAAAATTATGAAAATTTAATAAAAAAATAATTGGAGAATATAAATATGAACAAACGATTTGAAACACAAGTTATTAATGATGAAATTTTAGAAAAACTAAATCTTGCAAATAGGTATAATTTCCTTAATGATAATTTATCTCTTATTCTTACTGAAAAGCAGTTTGCCTTTCTTAAGGAGGTTCAAAACTTTTGCTTAAAATTTGAAAGTGAGAGTAATATAACACATAGCCCAGATGAAGAAATTTACGACTGGTACCCTATTTTTGGAGAACAAGGTTATATAACTCGTCAGCATACTTTTGAATGTATTGATTTGAACTATAAGGAATTTGGAATGGCTATGGATTTCATGAGGATACTTGCTCTTGATTTGTTTGATCCTCAATTTACGATGGGTAGTGGGGCTACAGTTATTTGTATTAATCCTATATATGAACATCACGAAAACATTTCTATTAGATTAGAAGCTTTAAAGGAACTTGTAACAGGAAAAACAACAGGTTGCCTATTGATTACAGAACCTGAGAGAGGATCTGATGCAGTTCACATGTTAACAACATGTGATGAGCAGGAGGATGGTAGTTTTATATTAAATGGAACTAAGATATTTAATACAAACGCACCCAAGTCAAAGTGGGCAGTTGCCTATGCTACTGCTGAAAAGAATAATGGTAATTTAATGGCACAGTTTCTTATCAATACGTCATGGGAAGGGTGGAATTGTGAACGTGTAGGAATACCTTGGGTGCCTAAATTGTACCTTGGTAAGGAAAAATTAGAAAATTTGAGAGTTCCAAAAGAATACGTATTGGGTGGAATCGGGAAAGGAAGAGAGCATCTGTTTGAAGGATTAGTACCTGAAAGAATTTCGATTGCAGTGAGAGGAGTAAGTGAGTGTTGGGGAGCATTGGCACACGCAATTATTTATGCAAATATGAGGAAACAGTTCGATAAAGAAATTTTATTGTTTCAAGGAGTAGGGTTTACATTGACAGACCTATTGGCTAAAACAACAGCTCTTACTCATGGAATATTGAAATTTTGTGAAACTTACGATGAAAAGATGGAGAAGTATGGATATAAGTTGCCTGAAAACATATCGCGTGCATTGGTTGCCTTAGGGAGTCAATATAAATATAATTGTGCTTTACTTTCTAAAAAAGTTTGTTATGAAGCGGCAAACTTAATGGGTGGTGCGGGATTATGCGATAACACTCTCATGCAGGATTATCTAAATATTTCAAGAATTCAAGAGATAATTGGTGGAAGCAGACAAATACAACAATTCATCATGTCAAGAAACTTAAGACATCTATTTAAAAAGCTGTAAAAATTGACCCACTTTAAAAGAAATATATAGAATAAAATAAAAGTAAGGTTTTCTAATTTAGATTTGGGGGATTTTACTCCTCTTCTTCTCCCATCATTTCTTCTATTTTATTTTCGAGATCTTCAATTTTTTGTTCAAGTGCTTCTATTTTTTTGTTAGTTTCGCAGGTTGCACACCCATCATCTTCTTCACATTGGGGAAGTGTATCACATACATCTTGAAGTTCATCCATTTCTTCCAATAACTTATCAACTTCTTCTTGTAATTCTTCAATACTCAAATTTCACACCTTAATTTTTTAAGATAATAAGGATATTATTATTTAATTTTTTTTTGGTTTAAAAATTTAAATTAATAAGAGACTAATGTTTTAAATAAATTTTATAACTAATATTAGAAATAATGGTAGAACAAAAGGATTTTGAAGAAATTATTAAAAATCTAACAAACGAGAATACTTTAAATCGAGCAAAATCAATTTCGGATTATTATGTAAGATTTATTAAAATAGATAAAGAACTTGGTATAATTGAAGCAGAAATACAAGGAAATGAAATAATTCCATACAAACTGAATTTTGATATTTCTCAGAGGAATTTGTACGAAGTTATTCAACATGATTGCACGGATTATTTAGCGTGTAAGAAACTTAACTATAAGTTTTGTAAACATATTGTAAAATTTTTTTATGTATTAAGAAATCAGGATTATAGATTTGCAGAAAATCTATTAGCAGAATTAATTGTTAAAATGAACACAGAAAGTCAACAAAAAGAAATTGATCTGTTTGATCTTGACCATTTTGTAAATGATGATCTTAAAAATCAATTAGATTTTGATTATAAGGGATTTGATTATTTTTTTGATATTTTGGAATTAGAAAATTCAGCGAGGGAATGTTTAAGGGAGATTCTAATGGAATCTAGGAAGCTACCTGCGGCGTTAAGAGGATTTCATGGAGGTTATGAAGGTGGTTTATTTGATCATATTTTATTAGTGACAAATTATGCTTATAGACTAAGTAAATCTATGGATTATAAGGTGAATACTAAAAAAGCAGTTTTAACTGCTATTTACCACGATTTTGGCAAGATTTCATACTATTCTTTTAAGAGAAATAATAGCCAATCTAAAATTACCGTAGATCGTAAAGAGCTAGAATTTATACATGAAGATATTGTAAGAAAGTTTAACTATGAGGGAAGAGATTATCATGTTGAAGAAGCAGTAGCAATTCTTAAGAAAAATAGTCAAGTATTATTTTTTGATGATGAGATGTTTCAAGCAATAATATTTCATCATGGTCAATGGAGTAAATATTCTCCAATAGAAATGAATGAACTTGCATCTTTAATACATAGGGCAGATATGATTGCAAGCCATACGTATTTTGTATAATCTTCTTGGAGTAAAATATAAAAAATTTTTGATAATAGAGTTAATGATCTTGCATTTCTTTTAAGGTTTCTAAAATCTCAGATATTTCTTCTCTTTTGCGATATTTTTTGACTAATTTTTTATGACTTTTAACTGATTTTTTTATTAATTCAAGAGTTTCCTTTGGTATGTCGTTTTCAGGGATTTCAAGATCTTGGGTCATGAAATCAAGACCAATTGTGAGTTTATAATCTTGTTCAAAACTCTTTTTAGTAAATGTTCTTATTAACGAGGATTTTCCAACTGCGGCGGCTCCAGCAAGTAAAATTTTGAACCTGAAATGGTTTGAATCTACAATTTCTCCAAATCGGGGTTTTAAATCTAACAATGCAGTAATAGCTAATCGATAAAATAAGTGTTGTACGTTTTCATTTTCCAAAGCAGAGGTTTCTATATATTCAAATAAATAGTATTGATTTATTTTTTGAATAATTGTTTCTCTGGGGATTATTTCTCCAAGATCTTCCTTTAAATCATTCTTATTTCCCACTAGGAAAATAGGAATATTCCCAGAACGTTCCCTTATTTCATCAAAATATTCGTCTATCTTATCAAAAGTATCGGGACGACTTAAATCAAAAACTAATCCCACTGTTGCAACACCTTTAAAAAAGTCGGTCTGAAAAAAATCAAATCGTTCTTGTCCGCCAGTGTCCCATAGAGACAATGTGATATAAAACATATTTAGATATACACCTTTATGATATTTTACGATTCCCAAATAGCAATATATTCATCTAAAATTTTATATTTGCTAGTAAATCCCATAGTTTTATAAAACTCTTTAAGACTTGTTTTATCAAGGTTCCATTGTGATCTCATCTTATAAGTATTAATACCGTCATTATCTAAAAATAGGAAATCAATTATTTTCAATAGAAATTTTGGCAAATATTTACCGAAAAATATCACAATTTTAAGAAGCTTATCACGAGCAGAGATTTCTTTCGGTTTTATGACATATGGCTCACAAATAATAACTTTATTAGCAATTTTTTTAGCTATATTAATCAAATCGACATGTTTGGGATATATATGATGTAAAATATCACAGATAACAATAACATCCTTTTTCTTCCCCTGATAATCTTGAAAATCAAAAATGTTCTTTTGTTGCAATACAATTCTTCTCAATCTTATATTTCTTTTTTTCAATTCTTTTCTTCTTATTCGCTTAAGAAATCGATGATTAAGATCAACACCTTCATACTTTATTGCTGGATGTAAAAAACGCATTAAATATCCGGTACCGCAAGGCAAATCTAATACCTTTTTTGGTCCTTTACCTATTAGCATAGCAATTGTTGAAAATTTTTTATCCTGATCATATAATCTTCGAGTAACCGCATTATAAAGCCATGCACTCCTGTATATTAAGCTTCTAAAACCAAAATTTTCTGTTTTTGGGAACATTGTTAAAAAGAATTATTTGCTTTGAAAACTTAAAAAAAAAAAAGAATAAAAATATGAAAACCTTATGGTGGTGAGAGTAAATTCATTTTCTCTTCGATGTTTTTATTTAATTCTTTGATTTTTTTACCTAAAGTTTTTAGTTCTTTATTTATTTCTTCGAATCTATTCTCTTGGTCACTCAATTTTTTTACATATCTTTCTTTTAATGAAATAGATTGACTATCCTCACCTAAAACAGAGATATTATCCCTCAATCGAGATTGTTCAGCAGTCATCCCATCTCTCTCCTCAATTAGTTTTTCTTCCCTAGTTCTTAAATCATTTAAAGCCTGTATTAATTCTGCGATTTCTTTAAGTTGATTTTCAAGATCTGATTCGATGAATTTTTTCTTAACGTAAAATCCTACTCTTTTAAGGAGATCTTCTTTGCTATAATTCCATAGATAATTACTATAATAATTTTCTCTTTGCTCTTTAACCTTAAAAACTATAGCATCTTTTGGTTTTAAAATTAATTTAAAACGCCAGTAATTAGCAGTTTCTTCGGGTTCGACAGGTTTCTCAATGAATTTATACTCATAAATCTTTGGATGATCAAGATAAAGTTCCTTTTCCTCATCAGTTTTATTTTTAATTTTATAGGTGGTCAATAAAGTTGTATAATAAAACTCATAAGAGTACCCACTTCCAAAAGTAACTCTATGTACATTTAAATTCTCAGATTCTTGTTCATGGGTTATGATTACTGCTTGTTCTACAGCATAATTCAATAATCTTGTATCTTCCTTATTTAAGAAGGGAATTATTGCTTCACCAGCAAGATTATCATCATATATAATTGTAACAGGACCTCTTTCGAGCGTTAAGTTGGTATTATTTGTTATTTCAAGACATGCATTAGGATTTTTATCGTGTTCATTTTTATTATAGAGTAGTATTTTCTTTGCCTTTATCGATTCTGTAAGTATTGGAACTAATGCTGACTGTTTCCTCTTAATTGTTACTGGATTTGAAATGTTATACTCGAATAATTCACCTAAATCTTTAGTTTGAGTTTTAACTTGAGATTTTACTTTATCATAAATTTCTGTATCTGACAAAATACCTACCCCACGACCAATTCCACCAGCAGGTGGTGCCCCAGGAGGAGGAAATGCTCCAGTACTTGCAACTTTAGCTCTTTTTTTCATGGCCATTGGTTTTGCTTCCATTTCTGCCATTACATAATCTTTAAATTTGTCCATTTCTAATCCTTCCTCAATCTCAGTAGGACGAGCACTTAGCACTTTAGGAGGTTGAATCACAGGTCGTTGAATGAAAATGGGTCGATAAAATTCATAAATAAAGGAAACAGGCATACCCGCTACTAAAGATAATTCAATATCTTCCCAATCTTGATTCGTCGTATTTTCTATAAGGCTCCAACCAGAGAGTAAGCACTTTTGTTCTAATGCTTGTTGCTTACTCATAATTAATCGATAGGATGTTTTCCAGATTGGACTTTCGCGAATATAGGATACAAATATATTTCTGTCAATTTCATCGTCTCCCCCAGATTCACAATTTATTATT